>DATBWJ010000370.1:0-6967 GCA_036514935.1 Xanthobacteraceae bacterium | reverse complement strand
GAGCCGGACCGCGGGCAGGCCGGCCGGCTCGATCATCGCCATGTCCCAGCCCGAGCCCTTGACGCACAATACCTCGATCGTCTCGCCCATCAGGTCCGCGAGGCGCGTCTTGAGCGAGGTGTTGCCGCCACCATGAAGGACGAGCTTGGGATCCTGACCGAGCAGCCGCGTCGTATAGACCCGCAGCGCAATGTCCTCGGGCACGCCCTGCTCGGCGTAGCGCTCGACCAACGCCTTGGCGTCACGCTCGACGAAGCGGCTCTGCATGGACGTTCTCAGCCATCCTGCGCACCCGGCAGCCCGCGCCGGACGGTCACCGCGGGCGCCAGGCCCTCAGTGGTTGTCGCCGATCAGCCGCTTGGCCCACCAGCCGGTGCGCCGCGGCTTGTCCGCCTCCTCGGCGGCTCCTGATGCGTCCGCCGCCTCGCTGGCCGCTGGCACCGGTGGCAGCGGTGCGCTGCCTTCGATCGGGAGGGCCGCCGGCTCGCGCACGGTCGAGCGCCGCCGGGACGGCTCCGGATGCTCAGGATGTGGCGGCGGAGCCTCCTGGGACCCCGCTGGCGCAGGTTCTGCCGCCAGTTCCACCGGCGGGCCACCGAAATCGGCCACGGCGGCCGCGACTTCCGGCTCGATCGCCGGATACTGCGCTTCCTCGAGTTCCTCGGGAGCCGTTGCGCGCTCGGGCGCCGCTTCACCTTCCCGCCCGCGCCGAGTTCGGCGACCGCCGCGCCGTCCGCGCCGGCGTCGCCGGCGTGACTCAGCTTCAGCGGCAGTCTCCCGCGCCTCCTCACGCGGCGGCTCGGCACCGGCCGGCGGCTGCTCATGATCCTCCTCGTGGGCAACCACGTGCTCAGCAACGGTCTCATGCGTGAAGGTCGCCGGCTCGCGCTCCTCGCGGCCGCCCCGGCCGCGCCGCCGCCGCCTGCGGGGGCGCTCGCTTTCCGCGGCAACCTCTGCACGCGCGGCGGTCTCCTCGGCTTCCGTGGCTGCTTCGATCTCCTCGCCTTTCGCTTCCTCTTCCTCTTCCTCCTCCTCGGCGGCCGGCCGGGCGGCTCTCTGCGCCGCAATGATGCGCGCTTGCTCAGGGCTGTGCACGAGCTCACCCTTCTCGACCACGAACGGCTGCTGGCCGCCGATCGTCGCGTCCGCATCGACCGTGACGGTGATCTGGAACCGCTCTTCGAGATCGCGCAGATGGCCACGCTTCTGATTGAGGAGGTAGAGCGCGATATCTGCGCGCGTGCGGATGATCAGATTGTTGGTGGCGCCGCGCAGGAGCGCTTCCTCGATCACGCGCAAGAGCTGCAGCGCCACCGAGGAGATCGAGCGTACGTGCCCGCTGCCGCCGCAGTGCGCGCACTTCTCCGTCGAGCTTTCGAGCACGCTGGCGCGTATGCGCTGGCGCGACATTTCCAACAGGCCGAAATGGGAAATACGGCCGACCTGGATGCGGGCGCGATCGTTCTTGAGCGCATCCTTGAGCCGGCGCTCGACGGCGCGGTTGTTGCGCTTCTCGTCCATGTCGATGAAATCGATGACGATCAGGCCGGCCAGATCGCGCAGCCGCAGCTGGCGCGCAACCTCGTCAGACGCCTCCAGATTGGTTTTAAGGGCGGTGTCCTCGATATGATACTCGCGCGTGGCACGCCCCGAATTGACGTCGATCGACACCAGCGCCTCGGTCTGGTTGAGGACGATGTAGCCGCCGGATTTGAGCTGCACGACCGGTGAGAACATGGCGTCGAGCTGGCTCTCGATGCCGTGGCGCGAAAACAGGGGCTGGCTGTCGCGGTAAAGCTTCACGTTCTTGGCGTGGCTCGGCATCAGCATGGCCATGAAGTCCTTGGCCTCGCGATAAGCCTGCTCGCCGGCGACGTTCACTTCGTC
The DNA here is from genome assembly GCA_036514935.1 of Xanthobacteraceae bacterium. Taxonomy (GTDB): domain Bacteria; phylum Pseudomonadota; class Alphaproteobacteria; order Rhizobiales; family Xanthobacteraceae; genus DATBWJ01. The sequence continues at coordinate 5,080 of DATBWJ010000370.1, read as the reverse complement.
GATGTCCTTGGTGTAGAGGTCGCGGATGGTGCGTTTGACCAGCGAACCTTCCTCGTAAACGAGCGTTGGCGCTGTCGACTTCAGCGTGAGATCGCGCACGGTCTCCCACACCCGCAGGAGGTACTCGAAGTCGCGCTTTATCTCGGTCTTGGTGCGGGTGGCGCCGGCGGTGCGCAGGATCACGCCCATGCCTTCGGGCACTTCGAGTTCCTGGGCGATCCCCTTGAGCCGCTTGCGGTCCTCGGGATCCGTGATCTTGCGGCTGATGCCCCCGCCGCGCGCCGTGTTCGGCATCAACACGGAGTAGCGCCCGGCGAGCGACAGGTAGCTGGTCAGGGCCGCTCCCTTGGTGCCTCGCTCTTCCTTGACCACCTGCACCAGCATGATCTGCCGGCGCTTGATGACCTCCTGAATCTTGTACTGCCGGCGCAGGCGCGGAACCCGCTCCGCGACCTCTTCGAGCGCATCGGCGCCCCCGACCGATTCGACGACGTCTTCCTCCTCGCTCTCGACGATCTGTCCGTTATCGCCGTCGCCGGCCGTTGGTGGCTCCTGAGCTTCGGAGGCGCCTTCGCCACCGGCCGCCCGCGAATCGGGCTCATCCGTGTCAAAAGCCCGTTCGTCGGCACGGCTGATATCCTCGCCTGACGCCTCGCCTTCATCGGAAGACCTGCCGGGTGAGGGCCAAAGGTCCGCAGCGTCCCGGTCGAGGGACTGATGGGAGGCCGCCTCCCGCTCACCAGCTTCGGTCGATGAGTGAGCCTCGCTCGCCGTCTCCGCGCCGCCATTCTCTGGCTGAGCGTCGCCCACGAACGCCGCCTCCGCCTCGGCATCGAGAAGCGCTTCCTCGGACTTCGGCTCGGGTTCCCGGGCAAGCCTGCTGACCCTGGCCGGCGCCTTGGCGCCGGCCGCGGCGGCCCGCCGCGGCCGCCGACTCATGCGGCGCTCGGCCTCGTCCTCGGCGGCGCGCTGGGCGCGCTTTTCCTCTTCGATCAGGGCCTGCCGGTCGGCGACCGGAATCTGGTAGTAGTCCGGATGGATTTCGCTGAAGGCGAGGAAGCCGTGGCGGTTGCCGCCGTAGTCGACGAAGGCGGCCTGGAGCGACGGCTCGACCCGCGTGACCTTGGCGAGATAGATGTTACCGCGCAGTTGCCGGCGGTGCGCCGACTCGAAGTCGAATTCCTCTACACGATTTCCGCGCAGCACCACAACCCGGGTTTCCTCCGGGTGGGCCGCGTCGATGAGCATTTTGTTGGCCATTGAACAGTCTCTTGCCGGCGCGTCGCGCACGAGGAGCCCCGCCGATTGCAGGGCTGAATGCGGCGCGGAGCGCACCAAATGGAAGGTTGGAAGCGGATAATAGGCCCTTGGATCGCGCAGCGAGCGGGCCAGCGCGCGCGCAGCCCGGCTGCAACGCGATTGGTCCTCGCACTGGTCTCGGCATCACCATTGGCCCTTGGGCGGCAGCGCCTTTGCTGCCGGGGGTTCTTCTAGCCGACGGGCTCGCGCGAATGGTCTTGCGGCCCGCGCGCCACCCCGATTGTCTTTCAGAATGGGCATGGCGGCCGGCCGGATGGTTCAATCGCGCCCCTGCGGCGTCGATCGCAACGCTCCATGCCGGGCCGCAAGCCCGAACGCGGCAAGACCGGAATCGGGATCCGTCGGCGAATCCCTGTTTAGGACCCCCGGCGGGGTCTGGCAAGCCGATGTTCCAGGACGCAGCTCGGGAGGCCGCGCCACTCGGATCTGTGAGGCGGCGAGCAGGCGGCGCCTGGCAATGTCGCGCCGCCACCACACCCGGCCCGCAAAGCGCGGCCAAATCTTAACACGCGGTTAACCACGGCCCCGTAATGGGATAAGAGGCGGATGAGGGGACAGCGAAGGGCCTGCCGTGACCGTCCTCGTGATGCGCCTCCTGGCATGCTGCGGTCTTTTGGTGGCCTGCGCGCCGGCCCTTGGCCAGGAGCGCACCATCGCGACCGCCGCCGCCCAGGCCGCTGCAGGGTTCCCAGTGGCGACCGCGGTGCGGCTAGGCGGCGACGAGACCCGAACCCGCTTCGTGCTCGACCTGACGCGCAAGGTCGACGTGCGACCCTTCACGCTCTCCGATCCCTATCGCGTCGTGGTCGACCTGCCGCAGGTGACCTTCCAGCTCCCGCCGGGGGTCGGCGACCACGGCCGCGGCGTGGTCAAGGCGTTCCGGTTTGGCGTGGTGATGCCGGGCGGCTCGCGCATCGTGCTCGATCTGACGCGTCCCGTGCGGGTGGAGAAGGCGTTCGTGCTCGATCCCGCCGAAGGCCAGCCGGCGCGGCTCGTGCTTGATCTTGCGGCGGTCGACCGGGACAGTTTTCTGCGCGCGGCAGCGGTCGACAACCGCCTCCCGCGGACCAGCGAGGCCGTGCGCAAACAGGACCGGGACACGCCCGCAACGCGGGATCCGCGCCCGCTCATCGTGCTTGATCCCGGCCACGGCGGCATTGACGAGGGCGCGCACGGCCGCAATGGCGAGCTCGAGAAAGCGCTCGTGCTCGATTTCGCGCTGATGCTGCGGGACAAGCTGGAACAAACCGGACGCTATCGCGTCGTGATGACGCGCACCGATGACAGCTTCGTGCCGCTGGCCGAGCGCGTACGGCTGGCGCGCGCGCGCAAGGCGCAGTTGTTCATCTCGATCCACTGTGACGCGCTGGCCCGCCGCAACGGCGACGCTCAGGGGGCGACCATCTACACGCTCTCCGAGCAGGCCTCCGACGAGGAAGCGGCCCGGCTGGCCGAGCAAGAAAACCGCTCCGACGCGATTGCCGGCGTCGATCTGTCGGCCGAGCCGGGCGAGATCGCCGACATCCTGATCGACCTTGCCCAACGCGAAACCAAGGCGTTTTCCACCCAGTTCGCACGCACCCTGGTAACCGAGTTGCGCCCAAGCGTGCGGCTCACCCGCCAACCGCTCAAGTCGGCCGGTTTTCGCGTGCTCAAGGCGCCCGACGTGCCGTCGGTTCTGGTCGAGCTCGGCTACGTTTCGAACCGCGCGGACCTCAAGCAATTGCTGTCCGATAGCTGGCGTGCACGCGCGGGGGACGCGATCGTGCAGGCGGTCCACGCCTACTTCCGGACGCAGGCTCCCGGCGCGACCGCGGCGGCGGGGTCCAATTGAGCGCTGGGATGCCCGCTCAGCCTCAGTTTGACCACAAACGAGCGCGACGAAATCAAGGCTCTTGCTCTCGCTGGGTGGCGTGTGGCCGGCGCCTTTGCTGCGTCCGTCGGGCGCGTGCGCTGAGCGGCGCACGCGGGCGGCACGCAGCGATCAGCACGGATGGTCCATGAAACTGCTGCTTCGGTTCCTGGGCTTCCTGTTCGCGGCAGGGACCATCTTCTTCCTGGTCGGGATCGGCCTCGCCACCGGGCTGGTGTGGCATTTCTCCAAGGACCTGCCCGATTACTCCCAATTGCGGGATTACGAGCCGCCCGTGATGACGCGCGTGCACGCCGCCGACGGCTCGCTGATGGCCGAATATGCGCGCGAGCGCCGGCTGTATGTTCCGATCCAGGCGGTTCCGAAGCTCGTGGTCAATGCCTTCTTGGCGGCCGAGGACAAGAATTTCTACGAGCATGTCGGGCTGGATTTCTTCGGCATCGCGCGCGCCGGATTGCTCTATCTGCAGAATCTCGGGACCAGCCGCCGCCCGCAAGGCGCCTCGACCATCACCCAGCAGGTCGCCAAGAATTTCCTGCTGAGCAACGAGGTCTCGTTCGAGCGCAAGATCAAGGAGGCGCTGCTCGCGCTCAAGATCGAGCGGACCTATTCGAAGGACAAGATCCTGGAGCTTTACCTCAACGAGATCTATCTCGGCCTCGGCGCCTACGGCGTCGCCGCCGCCTCGCTCCTCTATTTCGACAAGTCGGTGCACGAGCTAACCGTCGCCGAGGCGGCCTACCTGGCCGCCCTGCCGAAGGCGCCGACGTTGCTCCACCCCTTCCGCCAGCGCGAGCGCGCGATCGAGCGGCGCAACTACGTCATCGATCGCATGGTCGAGAACGGCTATGTCAGCGCGACCGACAGCGAGAAGGCCAAGAAATCGCCGTTCAACGTGACGCAACGGCCGACAGGCGCCCACATTTTCGCAGCCGAGTATTTCGCCGAGGAAGTGCGCCGGGTGATCTATGACAGGTACGGCGAGAAGAAACTGTACGAGGGCGGGCTGTCGATCCGCACCACGCTCGATCCAAAGCTCCAGGTGATGGCCCGCAAGGCCTTCACCAGCGGCATCGTCAGTTTCGACGAACGGCAGGGATACCGCGGGCCGGTCGCCAGGATCGACATTTCGGGCGACTGGGGGGTGAAGCTCGCCGACGTGCGGGCGCTCGGCGATGTCGCGCCGTGGCGGCTTGCGGTCGTGCTGGAGGTGAACGACCAGGCCGCGCGCATCGGCCTCCAGCCGCCGCGCGAGCCGGGCGGGGCGGTGACGCGCGAGCGCCAGATCGGGAACATTCCGCTTGAGGGCGTCAAGTGGGCACGGCAGCCGTCCGACCGGTTCCGGCAGGTGACGCGGGTCAGCCAGGTGCTCGCGGCAGGTGACGTCGTTTATGTCGAGTCGCCGGCGAACGAAACGAGCCAGTATCGCCTGCGCCAGGTGCCGGAAATCTCGGGTGCCATGGTGGTCATGGACCCGCTCACGGGCCGCGTGCTCGCGCTCGTCGGCGGCTTCTCCTTCGACCAGAGCCAGTTCGACCGCGCAACGCAGGCGATGCGCCAGCCCGGCTCTTCCTTCAAGCCGTTCGTCTATGCCGCGGCCCTCGACAATGGCTACACGCCCTCGACCGTCGTGGTGGATGCGCCGATCGAGATCGATCAAGGGCCGGGCCTGCCGCCGTGGCGGCCCGAGAACTACTCGACCGGCAAGTTCTACGGCCCGCAGACGTTGCGCTTCGGCATCGAGCATTCGCGCAACGTCATGACCGTGCGGCTCGCGCAGGACGTGGGCATGCCGCTGATTGGCGAATATGCCCGCCGTTTTGGTGTCTACGACAACCTGCCCTATTACCTGTCGTTCGCCCTCGGCGCCGGCGAGACCACCGTCCT
>DATBWJ010000369.1:0-6943 GCA_036514935.1 Xanthobacteraceae bacterium | reverse complement strand
CGCCGCAATGAGCCAGGCGCCGGGCCGCCGCGGTCCCGCGGGCAGGCGGGCGACGAGGTATCGGCCGTCATTGAGACGGACCAGCCAAGTCGGCCCGCCGGGTCCGCCCCGCAGCCATCCCGGCTCGGCCCGCCCGACATTGACCGGCGGCAGCGGCCGCCCGGCCGCGGCGATGAAGCCGCCGTCGCGCCCGTAGAGCGCCAGATCAGCGCCGAGCCGGCGATGGAGGAGGTCGAGCACTTCCTGATGGCGCACACGAGGCGCGCCGGGCGGCGGCAGGGCATTGCTGGCGAGCTCGCCGGCGAGCGCCAGCGTTTCCTCGAAGCGCGCCTCGTCGACGCCGAACCGCCAGAGCGCGCCGACCGCGATCCCAAAAATCACCAGGATCGCGATGATCGTGACATAGACCTGCAGGTAGAGCCGGCGCATCAGCGGTCCTGCTCCTTGGCGAAGACGTAGCCGGCGCCGCGCACGGTGATGATTCGGCGGGGTTTTTTGGCGTCGTCCTCGATGGCGGCGCGAATGCGCGAGATATGGACGTCGATCGAGCGGTCGAAGGCCTCGACCGGCTCGCCTTTGAGCACGTCCATGAGCGCCTCGCGCGACATGACGCGGCCGGCGTGCTCGGCCAGCGCGTTGAGCAGCGCGAACTGAAACGAGGTGAGCGGGCGCTCTTCGCCCTCGACGCTGACGCGGCGCGAGCCGCGGTCGATTTCGAGCCGGCCGAACCGGAGCACGTCGCGTTGCTGCGAACGCATCCGACGCCGAAGAATCGCTCGCAGGCGCGCCAGCAGCTCGCGCGGTTCGAACGGCTTTGGCAAGTAGTCGTCGGCGCCGATCTCAAGGCCGACAACGCGGTCCATGGCGTCGCCGCGCGCCGTCAGCATGAGGATGGGCACGTCGGATCGCTCGCGAATGCGCCGGCACAGGTCGAGGCCGTCGGCATCCGGCAGCATCAGGTCGAGCACCACGGCATCGAACGGCTCCCGCTTGAGCCGTTGCTCGCCCTCGCGCGCGGTCGCGCTCGCGCTCACTCGAAAGCCGGCCTCGCCGAGATAGTCGGCGACCATCCCGGCGAGGCGCTTGTCGTCGTCGATGATGAGGATTCGTGCGGTCACGGCCGCATTATTGAACGGCTTGGGCGCACCGTCACCCTCTGAACCAACGGCGGCGTGCCTCGATCCGCCGGGCAAGCTCGGCGCGCTGGGCGGGCGTGAGCACCTCCGCCGCCTCGGCCAGGGCCTCGACCGCGCGCTTGGAGGCGGTCTCGGCGAGCTTCATCTGCTCGGCCCGCAGCGCCTCGATCTTGGCGCGATCGATCGTGGTGGCCGCAAGGACCTCACCGAGCTGCTTGCGCCCTTCGAAGTGCTTGTCGCGCAGCGAAAACAGGTCATCAGCCGCGCGCTCGGCGATCGCCGTGATCTTCTTGCGCTGCTCGATGCTGGCATCAACGCTCCACAGGGCGCGATCGATCGCCCCCTCGACGCGGCTGGGACCCCACATTCCGCCGCCGAAGCCAGGGCCGCCGCGCATGCCGTGGGGACCGCCGGACCAGCCATGCGGGCCGGCCTCTCCGCGCGGCCAGGCCTGGGCGCTGTGGTGGAGGACCGCGCCGAGGATTCCGCCCGTGAGCAGGAGGGCGGTTGCGAAAGCAATTCTGCGCCAGCGTCGGCGCGGCGGGCGGAGATCGCCCCGGTCGGCGCCGGGGCCTGGATTTTCACTGCTCGTCATGGCGTGCTCCTTTGGGTCAGCGGGTCATGGCCCGTCGCACCAAAGATGGAACACGGCTGTTTCGGTGCAATGTCGAGAATGTAAAGTTGTGTAAAGTGGAGTCGGGAAATCCGGCCAGAAGTCCCGGCAGGTGCCCGAGGCGCGCCGCCGGCCGGAGGCAATGGGCGCGCCCCAGCGGTCCGCCAGGTTTGGTGCTCCATGCGCGAGAAGGAACTCCGCATCGCTCTCGTCTGTTTCGGCGGAGTGTCGCTCGCCGTCTACATGCACGGCATCACCAAGGAAATCCTCAAGCTCATCCGCGCCTCGCGCGCGCTCCACGCCATCGCGGACCGCTCCCATCGGGCGCACGCGCAGTTCTTCGACGGGGTGGATGAAAAAGACCCTGAATACGACACCGAGGCGATCTATTTCGAGCTGCTGCGCGAGATCGGCCGCAAGATCGACCTGCGCGTCATCGTCGACATCATTGCCGGGGCGTCGGCGGGCGGCATCAACGGCACCATGCTGGCCCGCGCGCTCAGCCACGACTTGCCCATGAATGCGCTGCGCGACCTGTGGATCGACAATGCCGACGTTACCGTGCTGCTGTCGCCCAAGGCCAAGGCGAGCGCGTGGAGCAAATTCTTGCTAAGACCCTTCATCTGGCTCGCCGCGCACTACGGCATGTCGATCAGGGATCCGGAGGTCATTCAGAAGCTCTCCCTGTTCTTGCGCTCGCGCTGGTTCAAGCCGCCGCTCGACGGGGCCATCATGGACGACCTCATGTACAACGCCGCCATCGCGATGGGTGCGCCAAGACACCCCCAGGCCTCGCTGCTGCCGTCCGGCCAATCGCTCGACCTGTTCGTCACGCTGACCGACTACCACGGATATTACGAGCTGGTGCCGCTCCACGATCCACCGATGATTTACGAGGTCGAGCACCATCACATCCTGCGCTTTGGCTATCGGCGCTGGGCAAGCGGCGAGGTGGAGAGCGACTTCGAGCTCGCCAACGCGCCGGCGCTCGCTTTTGCTGCGCGCGCCACCTCCTCGTTTCCGGGCGCATTTCCGCCGGCACGCATCGCGGAGATGGACGCGCTCGTCGCCAGGCACAAGGTCGGATGGCCCACACGCGAGGCCTTCATTGCCAAGAATTTCCGCAGTCATCGCCTCGCCGGAGTGGATGCGACGAAAGCCTCATTCATCGACGGGTCGGTGCTCAACAATCGGCCGTTTCGCGAGGCGATATCCGCGATTCATGGCCGGCCGGCATTCCGGCAGGTCGATCGCCGACTGGTTTACATCGATCCCGATCCATTGCCGGTCAGCTCGATTGCAAGCGGGGAAATCCCAAGCTTCTTTTCAACGCTGCGCGGCGCGATGTCCGATATTCCTCGTACCCAGCCGGTGACGGACGAACTCAGGTGGGTCGCCGAATTCAACGAGCAGGCCAGGCGAATCCGCGCGATCATTGAGAGCGCGCGGCCCCACGTCAGAAATCTGGTTGCCGCCACGATCTCGGCGCCGTTGGAGGAGCCTGTTTCCGAGGAGCAACTGCGGAGCTGGCGTGAGCAGGTCAATGCGCATGTCGCGCGCGACGCCGGTTTCGCCTATGAGGGCTATGTCCGCCTCAAGCTTATCTCCGTCCGCCAGTTCGTGAACCAATTGATCGGCAGGCTGCGGGATGTGCCGGAGAAATCGCCGCTTGCACGGGCGATCGGCGAGATTGTCGATACCTGGGCGGCGCGCCGCGGCCTCGACTACAACCCTGCGGAAGGCGATGCGCTGCAGGCCGAGAGCGCGGCGCCCGGACGGCTACCGCGCTGGGCGGAATTCCTGCTCGCATTTGACGTGAAGTACCGCGAGCGGCGCCTGCACTTCATGGTCGAGGGACAGAACCGGCTCTACGAGCGGCTGGACCGCCAGGAGTACCGGGGCCTCGATCCGCAGGTGATCGATCGCCTCAAGCGCAGTTTCTACGCCAAGCTCGACGACATCCGCAACCGGCGGAGCCTGCTCAGGTTCAAAGCAGGCACGCACGAGCGCGCAAAAGCCCTGTTTGCGACTGCCCCATCGGCGAGCGATCTCAGAAATCTCTCCGCTTACGCCTACTCGTTCGTCGAGCGACACGGCGATGAGATCGACGAACTGGTGGAGCAACTGACGAACGCGATCGACCTCGATGCAACCACGCGCGACCTCGACGAACTCTTGGCGACGCTCGATCCCAAGGATTGGCACCACGACGCCAGGCGCGAGGTTCTGGTGAATTATCTGGGCTTTCCGTTCTGGGACGTGCTGACGTTCTCGCTGATGAGCACGCGCGAGAGCGGCGAGTTCAACGAGATCCTGGTCGACCGCATCAGCCCGCAGGACGCGCGGGCGCTCAAGGGCTTCGGCGGCAGCGTCAGCCTGAAGGGCACGGGTTTTGGCCACTTCGCCGCGTTCCTGTCGCGCTCCTACCGTGAGAACGACTACCTGATGGGACGCCTGCACGCGCTTGACCGGCTGATCGACATCGTGTGTGACAGCGCGGGCATCGATGAGCGGGCGCTCGACATCGTGGGGCTCAAGAAAAGGGGCTTTCTGCGGATCATCGCCGCCGAGGATCCTCATCTGCGCCTTTCCAAGCCGCTCATCGCGGCGCTGCAGCGCGCCATCGCGCAGATGGAGTAGGATTTGTCGCCCCGCCGGCCCGCTCAGCCGTGCTTGAGCTCGTAAGCCACGCGCGGCGCGAAATAGGTGAGCACGCCGTCGGCGCCGGCGCGCTTGAACGCGGTCAGGCTTTCCATGATGACCTTGTCCTCGTCGAGCCAGCCGTTGCGCGCGGCCGCCATGATCATCGCGTACTCGCCCGAGACCTGGTAGGCGAAGGTGGGTATTGCAAACGTGTCTTTGACCCGGCGCAGGACATCGAGGTACGGCATGCCCGGCTTCACCATGACCATGTCGGCCCCTTCTGCGATGTCGAGCTCGACCTCGCGCAGCGCCTCGTCGGAGTTGGCCGGGTCCATCTGGTAGGTGCGCTTATCGCCGACCAGGGTGGCCGAGGAGCCGACCGCGTCGCGGAACGGCCCGTAGAACGCCGAGGCATACTTGGCCGCGTAGGCCATGATCTGCACTTCGGTGCGACCGGCCTCGTCGAGCGCGCGGCGGATGGCGCCGACGCGGCCGTCCATCATGTCGGACGGCGCGATGATGTCGCAGCCCGCCTCGGCTTCGATCAGCGCCTGCTTGACCAGCACGGCGACGGTTTCGTCGTTGACGATTTCGCCGTGGCGGATCAAGCCGTCGTGGCCGTGGCTGGTGTAGGGGTCAAGGGCAACGTCGCACAGCAGCCCGATATCCGGGACCTCCTTGCGGATGGCGCGCAGGGCGCGGCAGACGAGGTTGTCGGGATTGAGCGCCTCGCTGCCCCGCGCGTCGCGCAGCGCCGGGTCGGTATAGGGGAATAGCGCCAGGCACGGGATCGACAGTTGCGCCGCTCGCGCGGCCTCGCGCACCGCCTCGTCGATCGAAAGCCGCTCCACTCCGGGCATGGACTCGACCGGCAGGCGCCGCCGCACGCCTTCGACCACGAAGATCGGCCAGATCAGGTCGTCGATGGTCAGCACATTCTCGCGCACCAGCCGGCGCGCCCAATCCGTGCGGCGGTTGCGACGCAGCCGGGTGGTCAGGTCGAGCCTGGCGGGGGCCTGCGTCGGTTGCGGGCGGGTTGTGCGCTCCAAGGGGCGAGCGACCTTGTTGGCCATGACGGGTCTCCGGGCTGACCGCTTCTTTTACCCATTCTAACGAGGGGGTGCCACGGCCGCCGCGTTGACGCCTGCCGACGCCGGCTTTATCGCTGTGGCGCGCAGGCCCGCCATGGATTTCGAGCTTACCGAAGAACAGCGCGCATTCCAGGCGATGGCGCGTAATTTCGCCCGTCACGAAATGATGCCGTTCGCCCGCGAGTGGGACGAGCGGGAAATCTTCCCAACCGACGCGTTGCGCAAGGCGGCGGCGCTCGGCTTCGGCGGCATTTGCGTGGCCGGCGACGTCGGCGGCTCGGCGCTCTCGCGGCTCGACGCCACCATCATCTTCGAGGAGCTGGCGCAAGGCTGCACCTCCACCGCCGCCTACCTCTCGATCCACAACATGGCCGCCTGGATGATCGACGCCTTCGGCACCGGCGGCCAGCGCCAACGCTTGCTGCCCGACCTGTGTACCATGGCGCGCTGTGCGAGCTACTGCCTGACCGAAGCGGATTCCGGCTCCGACGCCGCGAGCCTGAGGACGCGCGCCGTGCGCGAGGGCGATCATTACGTTGTCAATGGCGCAAAATCCTTCATCTCGGGCGGCGGCGTCGCCGACCTTTATTTCTGCATGGTGCGCACCGGAGAGGCCGGCCCGCGCGGCATTTCCTGCCTCGTGGTGGAAAAGGACACGCCCGGCCTTTCCTTCGGGGCGCAGGAAAAGAAGCTCGGCTGGAAGTCGCAGCCGACCGCCATGGTGATGTTCGAGGACTGCCGCGTGCCCCTCGCCAATCGTATCGGCGCCGAGGGCCAGGGGTTCAAGATCGCGATGGCGGGGCTCGACGGCGGCCGCCTCAACATCGCCGCCTGCTCGATCGGCGGAGCGCAGTTCTGTCTCGACCGCACCGTTGCCTACATCAAGGAGCGCAAGCAGTTCGGCCGCAGGCTCGGCGATTTCCAGGCGCTCGGTTTCCGCGTTGCCGACTATGCGACCGAGCTGAAGGCCGCGCGCCTCCTATTGTACCGCGCCGCATTCGCCGTCAGCCATGGCGAGCCTGGCGCCACGCCGCTTGCCGCCATGGCCAAGCGGCTGGCGACCGATGTCGGCTTCGAGGTCGTCAACGGCTGCCTGCAGCTTCACGGCGGCTACGGGTATCTGCGCGACTTGCCCGTCGAGCGGGTGCTGCGCGATCTGCGCGCGCATCAGATCGTCGAGGGAACCAACGAGGTGATGCGGGTGATCGTGAGCCGGGACATGCTGGGAAATTGATGACGGAGGAAGCCGAAATCCTGTTCGAGCGCCGCGGCAGCGCCGGCATCGTCACGCTCGACCGGCCGAAGGCGCTCAACGCACTCACCCTGAACATGGTGCGGGCGTTGCGCCACCAGCTCGATCTCTGGCGCGAGGAGCCAGCGGTCACGCGCGTCCTCATCATGGGGGCGGCCGCACACCACATCTACGTTTTCGCCGAAAAGGGATAGCATGCCGTTCGTGA
>DATBWJ010000368.1:0-7055 GCA_036514935.1 Xanthobacteraceae bacterium | reverse complement strand
CACGCACCGCTTTCGCCATGTCGCCATGGGCGGTGATGACGATCACCAGCGGCGCGCCGGGCATGGCTTGCAGGCTCTCCAGCACCGCGAAGCCGTCCATGCGGGGCATCTCGAGGTCGAGCAGGATCAGGTCGGTGCTGTCGGCGAGGCGCAATGCCTCGACGCCGTCGCGCACGTGCTCGACGTCGTGGCCGAGCTCCTTCAAGAGGTGGGCGATGAGCGCCGTCGTCGTCGACTTGCCGTTGGTGCCGGTGATGGCGACGAATGGCGCCTGCGGCGCGTGCCGGCGCCGCTCGCGACAGAACAACTCGACGTCGCCGATCACCTCGACACCGGCGGCGCGCGCAAGGCCGACCGTCCAATGGGGCGCGGGGTGGGTCAGCGGCACGCCGGGCGAGAGCACCAAGGCGGCGATCCTCCACCAGTCGATCTCGCGCAGATCGGCGGTCGGAATGCCGGCATGATTGGCCTGCGTGACCTTGTCCCCATCATCGTCGAAGGCGACCACGTCGGCGCCGCCGGCGAGCAGCGCGCTCGCGCTCGCAAGACCCGATGCCCCGAGCCCGAACACGGCGACCTTCCTGCCGGCAAAGCTCGTGACCGGGATCATGGTTTTGGACCGAACCGCGGCGAACGAGGCTTGCGCACGGAAGCCTTCACGGCCTCAGCGCAGTTTTAACGTCGACAGGCCGGCGAGCGCGAGCACCATCGAGATGATCCAGAAGCGGATGACGATCTGCGGCTCGGTCCAGCCCTTCTGCTCGAAGTGATGATGGAGCGGCGCCATGCGAAAGACGCGCCTGCCGGTGAGCTTGTAGGAGACCACCTGCACGATCACCGACACGGCTTCGAGCACGAACAAGCCGCCGACGATGGCGAGCACGATCTCGTGCTTGGTGGCCACCGCCACCGCGCCGAGCAGGCCGCCGAGCGCGAGCGAGCCGGTGTCGCCCATGAAGATCGAGGCCGGCGGCGCATTGAACCACAGAAATCCGATGCCGGCCCCGATCACCGCGCCGCACAGCACGGCCAGCTCGCCGGTGCCGGGGACGTAGTGGAGCTGGAGGTATTCGGTCCAGATCGCGTTGCCGACGACCCACGAGAACACCAGGAAGGCCGCGGTGGCGATGATGACCGGGCCGATGGCGAGCCCGTCGAGCCCGTCGGTCAGGTTCACCGCGTTGGCGGCGCCGACGATGACGAAGGCGCCGAACACGACGAAGAACCAGCCGAGGTCGATGACCATCTCCTTGAAGAAGGGCAGCGCGAGCGAGGTCGCAAGCGGGGGGCGGCCGAGGCTGACGATGGCGAGGCAGGCAATCAGCGCGATCGCTGCCTCCATCGTCAGGCGCGCGCGGCCGGAGAACCCGCCGTGGCTCTGCCGGGTCACCTTGAGGTAGTCGTCGTAGAAGCCGACCAGCCCGAAGCCGAACGTCACGCACAGCACCACCCAGACATAGGGGTTGGCGAGGCTCGCCCACAGCAGGACTGCGACCAGCACGCCCAACAGGATCATGAGCCCGCCCATCGTCGGCGTGCCGATCTTGGTGATGAGGTGCGACTGCGGGCCGTCGCTGCGGATCGGCTGGCCCTTGCCCTGCTTGAGGCGCAGCAGGTTGATGATCGGCGGGCCGAACAGCAGCACGAAGGCAAGCGCGGTCATGGTCGCGCCGCCGGTGCGAAAGGTGATGTAGCGGAAGACGTTGAGGACGGAGATCCTGTCGGAGAATCCGGCCAGCCAATAGAGCATCGGATCAGGCCCGCACCTTCCGCCGCCCGACCTCGCGGCTGTAACGGGCGACCAGCGCCTCAACGATCGGTCCCATCCGCGAGCCGGCCGACCCCTTGACCATGACGGCGTCGCCGACGCGGATCGCGCCCACCACGCGCGCTTCGAGCGCCGCCGCGCCGTCGGCATAGCCGCCCCGGCGCGGCGAGGGAAGGGCCTCCCACAGCGCGCGCATGAGCGGGCCGGCGCAGAAGACGAGATCGACGGCGTTCGCCTCGATCACCGGCGCAAGCGCGCGGTGAAACGCCTCGCCCGCGCCGCCCAGTTCGAGCATGTCGCCGAGCACGGCAATGCGGCGGCCGTGCGGGCCGACCGGCGCCTGAGCGAGCAGAGCGAGCGCCGCGCGCATCGAGGTCGGGTTGGCGTTGTAGCTCTCGTCGATCAGCAGCGCCTCGCCGTCCCCCAGGTGCAGCGTCACGCGCGTGCCGCGCCCGGCGGCGGGCCTGAACTCGGCGAGGGCCTCTGCGGCGCGCGCAAGATCGGCCCCGGCGAGTTGCGTGGCGGCGAGCGCAGCCAGCGAATTGAGGACGAGGTGGCGGCCGGGCGCGCCGAGCCGGTAGCTGAGGCGGGCGCCCAGGATGTCGGCTTCCACCACCGAGCCTTCCGGCTGCAGCTCACAGCCCAGGAGCCGCGCGTCGGCGTCCGCATGCTCGCCGAAGGAAACGACGCGCAGGCCGGCGCCGCGGGCGTGGCGCGCAAGGCGCGCAAAGTGCGCATTGTCGCGGTTGACGACGGCGGCCCCGCCGGGCTCGACCCCCGAAAAGATCTCGGCCTTGGCGTCGGCGATCGCCTCGACCGAGGCAAAGAATTCCAGGTGCACGGGCTCGACCGCGGTGACGATCGCCACATGCGGCCGCACCAGCTTGGCAAGCGGCGTGATCTCGCCGGCATGGTTCATGCCGATCTCGAACACCGCGTAGCGCGCGCTGTCGGGAAGACGCGCGAGCGACAGCGGCACGCCCCACTGGTTGTTGAAGGAGGCCGGCGAGGCGTGCGTCTCGCCTGCCGGCGCGAGCGCGAGGCGAAGCGCTTCCTTGGTCGAGGTCTTGCCGACCGAGCCGGTGACGGCGAGGATGCGCGCGCACGCGCGCACGCGTGCTGCACGCGCGAGATCGGCCAAGCCCGCCAGCACGTCGGCAACCACGAGCAAGGGCGCGCCGGGAGGCATCGCCGCGCGCCGCTCGGCGGCAACGACCGCCACGCCCGCTCCTGCCTGCAGGGCGGCGGCAACGAAATCGTGACCGTCGTGGGCGTCGCCCCTGATCGCGAAGAACGCCTCGCCCGCGCCGATGGTCCGGCTGTCGATCGAAATGCCGGGCACGCCCTGCGGCAACGGGCCCGCGCGCTCGGCCCGCATCGCCGCAGCCATGGCGTCAAGCGTCCACAACGCGTGCGTCATACCAGCTCCTTGAGCGCGGACGACACCGCCTCGTGATCGGAGAACGGCAGCACCTTGTCGCCAACGATCTGGCCGCTTTCGTGACCCTTGCCGGCGATGAGCAGGATATCGCCGTCTGCAAGCTCGGCGATGGCGCGGCTGATCGCTTCTGCGCGGTCGCCGATCTCGACGGCGCCGGGCGCTGCTTCCAGGATGGCGCGGCGAATGGCAGCGGGCTCCTCGCTGCGCGGGTTGTCGTCGGTGACGATCACGCGATCGGCCTTCGCCGCAGCGATCGCCCCCATCAGCGGCCGCTTGCCCTTGTCGCGGTCGCCGCCGGCGCCGAACACCACCACCAGCCTGCGCTTGGCGTAGGGCCGCAGCGCCTCCAGCGCCTTGGCCAGCGCGTCGGGCTTGTGCGCGTAATCGACGAAGATGGGCGCGCCGCGCTTGTGGCCGACCAGTTCCAGCCGCCCCTTGGCGCCTTCGAGGCCTTCGAGCGCATTGAACACCGCCGCGGGCGCCCCGCCGGTGAGGATCGCAAGACCTGCGGCCACGAGCGCGTTCTCGACCTGGAAGCGGCCGACCAGCGGAAGCCGCACGCGGAAACGAGCACCGCCGTGCTCGACCTGCACCGTCTGCGAAAAGCCGTCGATCGCCGCCTCCACGAGCCGGATGTCGGCGTGGTTGCGGCCGACCGTCAGCACGTTGAGCCCGCCGGTCGTGGCGGCGGCGACGACAGCCTCAGCGTGCTCGTGCTCGACGTTGATGACTGCGCCGGCGCCGGGCGGCAGCAGCCGTTCGAACAGCATCAGCTTCGCCGCCAGATAGGAATCGATCGTGCGGTGGTAGTCGAGGTGGTCGCGCGTGATGTTGGTGAACGCGCCGGCGCTGAGCCGCACGCCGTCGAGCCTGTGCTGGTCGAGCCCGTGCGAGGACGCCTCGATGACGAGATGGCTGATGCCGTCGCCAGCGAGCGCGCTGAGCGTGCGGTGCAGTTCGACCGGATCGGGCGTTGTGAGCGAACCATAGGTTTCGGACGTGGGCGTGACGATGCCGATGGTGCCGATGCTGGCGGCCTTGTGTCCGAGCGCCGCCCAGATCTGCCGGGTGAAGGCCACCACCGAGGTCTTGCCGCTCGTTCCGGTGACGGCGGCGATCGTGGCCGGCTGGCGCGGATAGAACCGGGCGGCGGCCAGCGCGAGCGCGTGGCGGACATTGCCGACCTGCACGAAAGCGACGCCTTCCGGCAGCGCCGGCGCGCGCTGCGCCATCACCGCGACGGCGCCGGCGGCGAGCGCCTGCGGCACGAAAGCCATTCCATCGGCCTTCATTCCCGGCACGGCCACGAACAGGAAGCCCGGCCCGACCGTGCGGCTGTCGGCCGAAAGCCCGCTGATGTCGAGCGCATCAAAGCGCGCCGCGCAGCGGGCGTCGTCGGGCAAGAGGTCGCGCAGCTTCATGGGACGCCTGTTCGGCTCCGGTGTGGTCCCGCCGGCGCATGCGCCGAAGTTCTATCGCGCCGGTCCGCCCGCCACCAGAATCTGCCGGTCCGCCGGCGGCAGGTCGAAGCGCGGCTCGATTCCGAGCAGCGGAGCGATCCGCGCGATCACCCTGGCGGCGGTCGGGGCCGCGTTCCAGCCGGCGGTGGCGAAGCCATGGGTTTCGGGTATGCCGTGCGGCTCGTCAAGCAGGATCAGCACGAGGTAGCGCGGCTGATCTGCCGGCAGGACCGCCATGAAGTCGCTCAACACCTTGGTCTTGGAATAGCGCCCGTTGACGACCTTGTCGGCGGTGCCGGTCTTGCCCCCAACGTAATAGCCCTTGACCTCGGCGCGACTGGCGCTGCCTTTCTCGACGTTGGCCCGCATCAGGTAGCGCATCAACGCGCTGGTCTCGGGCCTGATCACTTGCCGGGCGCCCGCGCGCGCGCTTTGCTCGCTGCGCTTGAGAAAGGTCGGCGCCATCAGAAGGCCGCCGTTCACTAGCGCCGCCACGCCCATCATCGACTGCAGGGGAGCGACCGACAGGCCGTGGCCGAAGGCGATGGTGACGGTGTTCAGCTCGCCCCAGCGCCTGGGCACCAGCGGCTCGGCGCTTTCCGGCAGCTCGGTGCGCAGGCGGTCGAGCTGGCCGAGCTTCCTCAGGAAGGCTTTGTGGCCGTCGACGCCGATCGAGAGCGCGACGCGCGCGGCGCCGATGTTGGAGGAATAAGTGAAGATTTCCGACACTGTCAGCACGCGGTTCTGCGCGTGGTAGTCGTGGATGTTGAAGCGGCCGTAGCGCAGCGGCATGCGCGCATCGAAGGTGGAGTTGAGGTTGTGCTTGCCGGAATCGAGCCCCATGGCGATGGTCAGCGCCTTGAAGGTCGAGCCCATCTCATAGACGCCGGTCGTGAGGCGGTTGATGCGCATGGGATCGAGCGCCTCGCGCGGGACGTTGGAATCGTAGTCCGGCAGCGAGACCATCGCGATGATCTCGCCCGTGCGCACGTCGCTGACGATGCCGGCCGCCGCCATGGCCTTGTACCTCTCGCGCGCGGCGAGGAGCTCGTCGCGCAGCGCGTGCTGGACGCGCAGATCGAGCGCCAGCTCGACCGCCTTCTGATTGCGGTCCGTCGCAAAGCCGGCGCGATGAAGGTCGGCGAGGCCGCGCGCGTCCAGCCATTTCTCGATGCCGGCGATGCCCTGGTTGTCGACGTTGACATGGCCGATGACGTGGGAGACCTCGCGGCCATTGGGATAGACGCGCTTGTTCTCGGTGAGGAATCCGAGCCCGGGGAGGCCGAGCTTATGGACCTCCTGCTGCTGCTTGGCCGAAATCTCGCGCTTGAGCCAGACGAAGCCGCGCTTGGAAGCGAGCCGCTCGCGCAGGTCGGGGCTGTCGAGATCGGGCATCACTGCGGTCAGCAGTTCGCTTGCCTCGTCGGCGTCGATGATGCGGCGCGGCTCGGCGAACAGCGAAGGCATCATGACGTCGGTCGCCAGGATTTCGCCGTTGCGGTCGAGGACGTCGGGCCGCGCGGTCGCCACGGCGTCACCCGCGCTGCCGCGGTGGGCGAGGTGGCCATCGAGGGCGCTCGCGTAGAGCACGAGGCGCATGGCGATGACTAGATAGATGAGGGAAAACACGATGATGGCGAGGCCGAGCCGCGCCCTGGTCTTGCGGGCGCGGTCATGGTGGCCGCCATAGAGCAGCGCCTGCGCAAGCCTGCGGTGCCAGGGCGCCCGCACCGGCAGCTCCGCCGTCCGCCCGGCCTGCGGGGTGCTGGAAGGCGAAAGGGTGCCGTGCGTCATCTCGCCTCGTCCGATCTTGCGCTGCCGGTGCGCAGCTCGCGCTCGGCATTCTCGATGATGACGGCGATCGGGTCGCCGGCGTGGAGCGGAGCGATCTGCGGCGGCCGCTCGGGCAGGCGATCGAGCGCGTCGAATTGGGCGGGTTCGATCGGCTTGAGCGCGAGATGGCGCTGCGCCAGGGCCTGAATGCGGCTCGGGTTGTCGAGCTTCGCCCATTCCGCGCGCAACGCCGCGATGGTGTCGCGCTCGCGCTTGATCTCCGCGCGGATCTTGGCAAGCCGCTCCGCCTGAACGGTGGAATCGAACTTGGTCTTGTAGACGTAGACCGCCGAGGCAACGAGGGCGGCGATGACGACCAGATGGAGAAGGCGCATCATCGCCGCATCCCCAGGACCTGGTCGAGGCTTGGCAGATGCCCACGCTCGACCTCGGCGTTTGCGGCGGGCGCATCGGTGCGCTCGGCGGCTCTCAGCTTGGCGGAGCGCGCGCGCGGGTTTTGCGCGACCTCCTGTGCGCCTGCCACGATCGGCCGCGGCGTCAGCGTGCGAAAGGCCGGCGGCGGCGCGATTGTCGCGGGCCGGTGGCGCGAGCC
>DATBWJ010000367.1:0-5398 GCA_036514935.1 Xanthobacteraceae bacterium | reverse complement strand
TAATCCCCAATTCAGCGATTTGACTTGCCCCCCCATACCGCCTAAAACCCGCGCGCCACACGGGTTTTTCTGTTCGTGCGGCGTTTCGCGACCCGCGGTCCGCGCCTTACGCTGGGTGCGGACCTGTCGGCCCCGGATCGCTCCGGGGCACAGGAGGGCGCGATCCTCGCACGCCACCTACAAGAGGACGCGATGACCAAGCGCACCGAGGCGAAAT
Organism: Xanthobacteraceae bacterium; assembly: GCA_036514935.1. Lineage (GTDB taxonomy): Bacteria > Pseudomonadota > Alphaproteobacteria > Rhizobiales > Xanthobacteraceae > DATBWJ01. Next base: position 5,181 of record DATBWJ010000367.1, on the reverse strand, counting down.
ACAAGATCGATCGCCGCATGGGCCAAAATATCTGGGGCCGCCCGAAGAGCCCCGTCAACCGCCGCGAATACGGCCCCGGCCAGCACGGCCAGCGCCGCAAGGGCAAGCTCTCCGACTTCGGCGTGCAGTTGCGCGCCAAGCAGAAGCTCAAGGGCTATTACGGCAACATTTCCGAGCGCCAGTTCCGCGGCATTTTCGACGAGGCACGGCGGCTGAAGGGAGATACCGGCGCCCACATGATCGGGCTGCTCGAACGCCGGCTTGACGCCGTGATCTACCGCGCCAAGTTTGTGCCGACCGTGTTCGCGGCGCGCCAGTTCATCAGCCACGGCCACGTCAAGGTCAATGGTCACCGCGTGACCATCGCGAGCTTCCGCGTGCGGGTCGGCGACGTGGTCGAGGTCAAGGAGAAATCGCGCCAACTGCCGCTCGTGCTCGAAGCCACCGGCCTCGCCGAGCGCGACGTGCCGGACTACGTCGAGGCCGATCACTCGCGCATGACGGCCAAGCTCGCGCGCGTGCCGCAGCTCAGCGACGTGCCCTATCCCACCCAGATGGAGCCGCATCTGGTGGTCGAGTACTATTCGCGGTGATCGGCGCACGCGCCTGCGCCACCGCCCGGCCGCATGCTCCTTGAGCCAGCTCGCCACGACGTCCCGTCGAGGTCTGTCGTATGGGAATGGCTGAGGATCCGCCGACGGGGGTTTTGAAGCGCGCCCCTGAAAGCACTATATGGACTTATTGCGGCACCCTCCTCCTGCGCGCGGAGCTCTTTTTGTGAACAGAACCTCGACCCCCCGGCCGCTTCCGACATCGATCAGTGAAACGCTCGATCTTCTCGCCGCCGCCGATTATCTCGCCGACCGTTCGCTCGCCACCGTGCTGTTTCTCGCGCTGCGCATGGGCCGCCCGCTCTTCCTGGAAGGGGAGGCCGGCGTCGGCAAGACCGAGATCGCCAAGGTCCTATCCAAGGCGCTCGGCCGGCGGTTGATCCGCCTGCAATGCTACGAGGGGCTCGATGTCGCGGCGGCGGTCTACGAGTGGAATTATGGCGCGCAGATGATCGCGATCCGCGTGGCGGAGGCCGAAGGCGGCGTCGACCACGACCTGCTCGCCCACGACGTCTTCTCCGAGCGCTTCCTGATCAAGCGGCCGCTGCTGCAGGCGCTCGATCCGGACACCGCCGGACCGCCGGTGCTGCTGATCGACGAGATCGACCGCACCGACGAGGCGTTCGAGGCCTTCCTGCTCGAAGTGCTGGCGGATTTCCAGGTCACGGTGCCCGAGCTCGGCACCGTGAAGGCGGAGCGCCCGCCGATCGTGGTGGTGACGTCAAACCGCACGCGCGAGATCCACGACGCGCTCAAGCGGCGCTGCCTCTACCACTGGGTCGGCTATCCGACCGCCGAGCGCGAACTGGAAATCGTGCGCCGCAAGGTGCCTGCGATCGCGGCGCAGTTGTCGCAGGAGATCGTCCACTTCGTGCAGGCGCTGCGCAAGGAGGACCTGTTCAAGTCGCCCGGCGTTGCCGAGACGCTCGACTGGGCCACCGCGCTCACCGAGCTCGACGCGGTCGCGCTCGATCCCGCGCTGGTGTCCGATACGCTCGGCGTGCTCTTGAAGTATCAGGACGACATCGCGCGCATCCAGGGCTCGAAGGCGGGCGAGCTGTTGAGCCAGGTGCGCGCGGAGCTCAGGGCCGCCGAGTAGGGCACGTGCGCGCGGGGCGGGTGTTGCATGAATGAGAAGACCGGCCGGCTCGCCGAGAACATCGTCTACTTCGCGCGCGCGCTGCGCGCGGCCGGCCTGCCGGTCGGGCCGGGCGCGGTCATCGACGCGCTCGCGGCGGTCATGACGGCGGGCGTCAGCACGCGCGAGGATTTCTACTGGACGCTGCACTGCGTGTTCGTCAAGCGCCACGAGCACTCGCTGCTGTTCGACCAGGCGTTCCGCATCTTCTTCAAGCGGCGCGGCTACCTCGAACAGCTCTTGGCGATGGCGCTGCCGCAGGCGCCGGGCCGCGAGCCGGAGGCGCCCAAGCCGGCGGCGCAGCGCATCCAGGACGCGCTGTTCTCAGGCCTGAGCGAGAAGCTGCAGCAGCAGGTGCGCGAGCTTGAGATCGACATGCGGCTGACGATGTCGGATCAGGAGGTGCTGCAGAAGAAGGATTTTGCGCAGATGACGGCGGCCGAGATCGCCGCCGCCAAGGAGGCGATCAAGCACCTCGTGCTGCCGCTCGACGAGCGCAGGACCCGGCGGCTTGCGCCGCACCCGCGCGGCCACATCGTCGACATGCGCCGCACGCTGCGCGCCAGCCTGAAGGGCGGCGGCGCCTTCATCGACCTGAAATATCTCGGGCCCAAGACCAAGATGCCGCCGCTGGTCGCGCTGCTCGACATTTCCGGCTCGATGACCGACTACACCCGCCTGTTCCTGCACTTCCTGCACGCCGTCACCGACGCGCGCAAGCGCGTGCACTCGTTCCTGTTCGGCACGCGCCTCACCAACGTCAGCCGCGCGCTCAAGGCCAAGGATCCGGACGAGGCGATCGCCGCCTGCTCGGCGAGCGTGCCCGACTGGTCGGGCGGCACGCGCATCGCCACCTCGCTGCACGCCTTCAACAAGGCGTGGGCGCGCCGCGTGCTCACCCAGGGCGCCATCGTGCTGCTGATCACCGACGGGCTCGAGCGCGATCCCGACGACCGGCTCGCCTTCGAGATCGACCGGCTGCACCGTTCCTGCCGCCGCCTTGTCTGGCTCAACCCGCTCCTGCGCTACGAGGGTTTTGAGGCCAAGGCCAAGGGCGTGCAGACCATGCTGCCGCACGTCGACGAGTTCCTGCCGGTGCACAATCTTGCTTCGCTCGCCGATCTCGTGCGCTCGCTGTCGGGCAGCCGGCGGGCGATGGGCGCGAGGGTGGGGTCGCGCCGGGCGGCATAGCGGCGTTGCCGGGCCTCGCGCGCCCCTCCATATAGGGGACGACGCGGGGCGCATCGACTTCTCGCCGGATCGCCGGGCGGCCGGCGGCACGGACAGCGAACAGCGGAGGTGCATGATGTGGGCGCGCGATGAGGACATCCTGAAGGCGGCCGAGGACTGGCGGCGCGCGGGGCGCGGCGTGGCGCTCGCCACGGTGGTCGAGACCTGGGGCTCGGCGCCGCGACCGGTCGGCTCGAACCTCATCATCGACGATGAGGGCAATTTCCTGGGCTCGGTGTCGGGCGGCTGCGTGGAAGGCGCGGTCGTGGCCGAGGCGATCGACGTGATCGCGTCGGGCAAGCCGAAGACGCTCGAGTTCGGCGTCGCCGACGAGACCGCCTGGAAGGTCGGGCTGTCGTGTGGCGGCACCATCCGGGTGTACGTGGAGAAGGTGGAGTGAAGCTGGCGAGTGGCGAGGCGCCATTCGCCATTCACTACTGGCCGATGTGAACTGTCATGAAGATCGACATCCTCAGGACGCTGAACGCCGAGCGCGCCGCGCGCCGCGCGGCGATCGTGGTCACCGACGTGGCGAGCGGCGCGCAACGCCTCGTCAGGGCCGCCGAGATTGCCGGCGATCCACTGCGCGATACGCTGGAGGCGCGCCTGCGCAGCGGCGCGAGCGGCATGGTCGAAATACCGGAGGGCAGGGCCTTCCTCACCGTGCACGTCCCGCCGCCAAAACTCGTCATCACCGGCGCAGTCCACATCAGCCAGGCGCTGGCGCCGATGGCGGCGCTCGTCGGCTATGACGTGACCATCGTCGATCCGCGCACCGCCTTTGCAAGCCTCGAACGCTTCCCCGACGTCAAGGTCATCGCCGAGTGGCCGGACGTCGCGCTGCCCCCGCTCCATATCGATCGCTACACGGCCTTCGTTGCCCTCACCCACGATCCCAAGATCGACGATCCCGCGCTCACCCATGCGCTCGCGCGCGACTGCTTCTATATCGGCGCGCTCGGCTCCAAGAAGACCCATGCCCGCCGCCTCGATCGCCTCAAGGCCCAGGGTCTGAGCGAGAGCGCGCTCAAGCGCATCCACGCGCCAATAGGCCTTGCGATCGGCGCGGTCTCGCCGCCGGAGATCGCGGTGGCGATTCTTGGCGAGATGACCGCGCAACTGCGCCTGCCGCCGGAGCAGCGGCCATGAAGTTCGGCGCGGTCAGCCCGGCCGAGGCCGAAGGCGGCATCGTCGTCCACTCGATCCGCAAGGGCAGCCTCGTGCTGAAGAAGGGTACCCTCGTCGGCCCGCCCGAGGTCGCCGCGCTGACGGCGGCGGCCATCGACCGCATCACCGTGGCGCGGCTCGAGCCGGGCGATGTCTCGGAAGACGCGGCGGCCGCCGACATCGCAATGGCGGTGGCGGGCGAAGGGGTGCGCGTCGATCGCGCCTTCACCGGCCGGGCCAACTTGTTCGCGGAATTCGCGGGCGTGCTGGTCGTCGACCGGCCGGCGATCGACCGGCTCAACGAGGTCGATCCCGACATCACGCTGGCGACGCTCGCCGCCTTTGCGCCGGTCGTGGCCGGCAAGATGGTGGCAACGGTCAAGATCATCCCGTTCGCGGTGAGCGGCGCTGCGCGCGATGCCGTGCTCGCCATTGCCCGCGCGGAAAGGCCGCTAGTGCGCATTGCGCCCTACACGGTCAAGAAGGTCGGCGTCATCTCGACTGTGCTGCCCGGCCTCGCCGACAAGGTGATCGAGAAGACGCTGCGCGTGACCGCGGACCGCCTGGCGCCGGCGGGCGCCTCCATTATCGCGGAGCGGCGCGTGCCGCACGAGACGCGCGCGCTCGCCGCCGCGCTCGACCAGGTTTTGCGCGCGGGCGCAGAGCTCGTCGTCGTGTTCGGCGCCTCCGCCATTGCCGATAGGCGCGACGTCATTCCGGCCGCCGTCGAGGCGATCGGGGGGCGCATCGAGCACTTCGGCATGCCGGTCGATCCCGGCAACCTCATGCTCATCGCATCGGCCGGCGGCCATCCCGTGCTCGGCGCGCCCGGCTGCGCGCGCTCGCCCAAGGAGAACGGCTTCGACTGGGTGCTGATGCGGCTGCTCGCCGGCCTGCCGGTCAGCCGGGCGGATATCACCGGCATGGGCGTTGGCGGCCTGCTGATGGAAATTGTCACTAGGCCGCAGCCGCGCGAGGAGCCGGTGCCGGAAAAGGGCCGTCGCGTTGCCGCGGTGGTGCTGGCGGCCGGGCGCT
>DATBWJ010000366.1:0-3420 GCA_036514935.1 Xanthobacteraceae bacterium | reverse complement strand
CGCGAGCCAGATCGAGGCGTTCTTCGGGATCGGCGACCCCAGCGCCTGGCGCTACCGGCGCATGGTGCTGCACTATGCCGATCTCGCCGCCGAGGCGGGCGGCGTCGACGGCTTCGTGATCGGCTCAGAGCTGCGCGGGCTGACGCGCGTGCGCTCGGCCCCAGGCGTCTACCCGGCGGTGGACGCGCTTGCCGAGCTTGCCGCCGACGTCAAGGCGATCCTCGGCGACGGCACGGTGGTGACCTACGGCGCCGACTGGACCGAATACGGCAGCCACGTGGTAAGCGCGAGCGAGGTGCGCTTTCCGCTCGACGCGCTGTGGGCCTCGCCCGCCATCGACGCGGTCGGCATCGACTATTACGCGCCGCTGTCGGACTGGCGCGAGGGCGCCGATCATCTCGATCGCGCGCTCGCCAGCGACATCCACGAGCGCGCGTATCTGGCGGCGAACCTCAGCGGCGGCGAGGCCTACGACTGGTTTTATCCCGATGACACCGCGCGCGCCGCGCAGGCGCGCAGTCCCATCACCGACGGTCTCGGCAAGCCGTGGGTCTTTCGCGCCAAGGATTTTTGGAACTGGTGGGCGAACGCGCACTACGAGCGGGTCGGCGGCGTCGAACTGACGACACCCACCGCCTGGACGCCGCAGGGCAAGCCGATCTGGCTCACCGAGGTCGGCTGCCCGGCGGTCGACAAGGGCTCAAACCAGCCCAGCATCTTTCCCGACGCCAAGTCCGCCGACGCCGGCGTCCCCTACTTCTCCAATGGCGGGCGCGATGACCTCATCCAGCGGCGATTCCTCGAAGCGGTGCTGACGACGTTCGATCCCGCCCACGGGGCGACCAGCGCCAGCAATCCGCTGTCCTCGGTCTATGGCACCCGCATGGTCGATCCCTCCGCCATCCAAGTGTGGACCTGGGACGCGCGGCCCTATCCCTTCTTTCCAGCCGCGCTCGACGTGTGGAGCGATGGCGTCAACTGGGAGACCGGCCACTGGTTGACCGGCCGGCTCGGCGCCTCGCCGCTGTCCGGCCTCATCGCCGCCATCCTCGCGGACGCCGGCATCACCGACGCCGACAGCACGGCGCTCGGCGAGGGACCCGACGGCTACGTCATCGATCGCCCGATGTCGCCGCGCGCGGCGGTCGAACCGCTCGCCCGCGCCTTTGCGTTTGATGCCACCGCCGACGACCTCGTGCGCTTTCGCCCGCGCGGCGGCGAGCCCGTGCTCGAACTCGACGAGGACGATCTGGTGCTGCCCGAGCAGGGCGCGCCGGTGCGGCTCGTGCGTGCGCAGGAGACCGAGCTGTCGCGCGAAGTCGCGCTCGGCTTCACCGATGGCTTCTCCGACTACCGTCGCTCCGCCGCCGCCTCGCGCCGCCTGGTGGGGGGCGCGGCGCACGCCGCGCGCATCGACCTTGCCGCGGTGATGGACCTGAGCGAGGCCGAACGCCGGGCCGAAATCTGGCTGCAGGATTTGTGGGCTGGCCGCGAGACCGCCGAGTTCGCGCTGCCGCCGAGCCGGCTTGCGCTCATGCCCGGCGACGTCATCGCGCTCATCGCCAACGGCCGCCGCCGCCTGTTCGAGCTGCGCGAGATCGTCGACACCGAGAGCCGCCGCGTGAGCGTGCGCTCGATCGACCCGGAGGTGTTTGGCCTCGCGCTGGCCCCGCCGCGCCGCCGCCCGCCGAGCTTGCCGTCTGCCGCCGGGCCGGTGCATGCGCTCGTGCTCGACCTGCCGACCATCGAGGCGAGCGAGCCAACGGTGCTGCTCTACGCCGCCGTCTCCGCCGACCCGTGGCCGGGACCGGTGGCGATCTGGCGTTCGTTCGATGGGACATCCTACGAGCGCGCGGGGCTGGCGCTGGCGCCGGCGATCGTCGGGGAGACGCTCGACGATCTGGCGCCCGGGCCGGTCGGCCGCTGGGACCGCGGATCGACGGTGCGGGTGGCGCTCTACGGCGGCGCGCTCGCCTCGGTGAGCGACGCCGCGCTGTTCGGCGGCGCCAATGCCGCCGCGCTGCGGCGGCCAGACGGGGCCTGGGAGATTCTGCAGTTTACCCGCGCCGACCTCGTCGGCGATCGCACCTACGCGCTCTCGCGCCTGTTGCGCGGGCAGGCCGGCAGCGAATGGGCGATGGACAACGTGCCGGCAGGAGCGCCGTTCGTCGTGCTCGACCGGCACGTGGTCGCGCTCGCGCGCGGTCTCGACGCGCTCGGCCGCACGCTCAAGCTGCGCTTCGTGGCCGCCGACCGCAGTCATGGCGACCCGATTGCCGTGGCGCTCGAGGCCACGCCGCAGGCGACCGCGCTGCGCCCGCTGGCGCCGGTGCACCTCAGCGCGCGCCGCACGGGCGCCGGCGTCGTGGTGTCCTGGATTCGCCGCACGCGCCGCGACGGCGACGGCTGGGAGGCGGAGGTCCCGCTCGGCGAGGAGCGCGAGGCCTACGAGACCGACATCCTGTCGGGATCGAATGTCGTGCGCACGCTCGCCTCCTCCGAGCCCGCGGTGCTCTATGCCGCCGCCGACGAGCTCGCCGATTTCGGCGCGCCGCAGGCAAGCCTCACGGTGCGCGTCGCCCAACTGTCGGCGACGGTCGGCCGCGGTTTTGCGCGCACCGCAACGCTCGCACTCTGACCGCCCACTCGCAGGCGCCGCGCTGCGCGCGACGCCGCATCCGCCTCACCGCTAGCATCTGGTGATCCATGCCCACGCCCCGACTCGGCCTGCCCTATATCGAAGCGGCGCAGGCGCAAAAGCACGTCACCCACAACGAGGCGCTCGACGCGCTCGACGCCTTCATCCAGCTCGCCGTCGAGAGCCGATCGCTCACCTCTCCGCCCGGCTCGCCCGCCGAGGGCGACTGCTACATCCCGGCGAGCGGCGCCACCGGCGCGTGGAGCGGGTTCGATCTTGCGATCGCGCTCTACAGCGGCGGGGCGTGGGTCAAGCTCGCGCCGCCGCCCGGCACCAAAACCTTCGTCAAGGACGAGCGGCTCACCGTCACCTTTGCCGACGGGGTGTGGCGCGACGGCATCGCGCTCACCGCGCAGGGCGGGCGCGTGACGCTGCGCGCCAAGGAGGAGGAGCTGACTCTGTCGGGCAGCTTCGTGGAGACCGCCGATGCGGCCTTCATCGCCAACCGCGCCATCGTGCTCGGCGTGGCCGCGCGCACGACCGAGGCGATCACCGGCGCCACCTCCTATGCCGTCGGCGTGAGCGGAGATGCCACCAAGTTCGGCGACCTGCTCGGCACCTCGGCGGGCGCAACCAATATCGGCGTGGTCGGCCCGACCGCCTATTACGCCGACACCCGGGTGCGCGTGACGGCCAACGGCGGAAGTTTTACCGCAGGCAAGGTGCGGCTCATCGTCTACTTCCTCGAAATGTCGGCGCCGACGAGCTGAAAACCTCGGCCC
>DATBWJ010000365.1:0-4005 GCA_036514935.1 Xanthobacteraceae bacterium | reverse complement strand
TCACCCGGCGCGCGCTCGACGCGGTCGGCGAACTCGTCATCAGCGTCATCCGTTCGGGCACCAGCCGGCTATGAGCAGACCACCAGTGATGCGCGGGCGGTTCATCACGTTCGAGGGAGGGGAGGGCACCGGCAAGTCGACGCAGGCCGCGTTGCTGGCCGAGCGCCTGCGCCGGTCGGCGATCGAGGTGGTGCTGACGCGCGAGCCGGGCGGCTCGGTCGGCGCTGAGATCATTCGTCATGTGCTGCTGAGCGGCGCTGCGGCCCCGTTCGGTCCGGTGGCCGAGGCGCTGCTGTTTGCGGCTGCGCGCGCCGATCATGTCGAGAACACCATTCGGCCCGCGCTTGAGCGCGGCCAGTGGGTGGTGTGCGACCGCTTCCTCGACTCCACCCGCGCCTACCAGGGCGCGCTTGGCAAGGTCGATGCCCGCATCATTCGCGCGCTTGAGCGGATCACGGTCGGCGACACGGCGCCCGATCTGACATTGATCCTCGATCTGCCGACCCGCGTCGGCCTCGAGCGCGCCAGCGCGCGGCGCGGGGCGGGCAAAGCCGACCGCTTCGAGGATGAGGCCGCCGATTTCCACCGCAAGCTGCGCAAGGCCTTCAAGGATATCGCCAAGGCGAACCCCGAGCGATGCGTGGTCATCGACGCGCGCGGCGGCAAGGAGGCGATCGCGGAGCAGGTCTGGAACGTCGTCGCCGCGCGCCTCGCGCCAACGGCAGCGCCGGCCCTCCTGGAAAGGGCAGAGCCGTGAACCCGGCGCGCGCCGAGGACACGATCGCGCCGCCACACCCGCGCGAGACCATGACCCTGTGCGGTCATTGCGAGGCCGAGCAGGCCCTGCTCGGCGCCTACCGCAGCACACGCATGCCGCATGCCTGGCTGATCGGGGGGCCGCCCGGCATCGGCAAGGCGACGCTCGCCTACCGCATGGCGCGCTTCGTGCTGGCCCATCCTGATCCGGGCGCGCCGGCCGTGCGCGCGGCCCAGTCTCTCGCGGTGGCGCCCGAGCATCCGGTCGCCCGCCGCGTGGCCGCGCTCGCGCACGGCGATCTGTTGGCGCTCGAGCGCACCGAGGGCGAGAGCGGTGCGCTGCGCACCGTGATCACCGTCGACCAGGTGCGCCGGACGGTGGCGTTTTTCGGTTCGACGGCAGGCGAGGGCGGTTGGCGGGTCTGCGTGGTCGACAGTGCCGACGAGCTGAAATACCCGGAGGCATCGAACGCGCTCCTGAAAATGCTGGAGGAACCGCCGCGGCGCGCGCTTTTTCTGATCGTCAGCCATGCGCCGGGCCGCCTGCTCGCGACCATCCGCTCGCGCTGCCGCCGGCTGATGCTGCGTCCGCTCGCCGTGGAGGACGTGATCGAGGCGGCCGCCGCCGCCCTTGCGGTCGAGGCCGATGCCGACCTGCGGCGCGCCGCGGCGCTTGCCGACGGCAGCGTGGCGCGCGCCATCAAGCTCTGCGACCCGACCTCGTTCGCTCTGCGCGAACGCCTGGCCGGCCTGCTCGATCGCCTCCCGCACAGCGATCCGCGCGAGCTGCACGCGCTCGGCGACAGCCTGAGCCGAGCCCACGAGGGCGCTTTCGAGACCTTTCTCGACGCCGTCCGCGACTGGCTGACCGGGCGCCTTGCGCACGAGCGCGACGGCCAAAGGCTCGCCCGCATCGGCGAGACCTGGGAGGCGTTCAACCGCGCCGCCGGCGAGGTCCAGGTGCTTAACCTCGACCGAAAACCGTTCGTGTTCAGCGCGTTCGGCCTGCTTGCCGAGGCGGCGAGGGGTTGATACTTACGGCCCGACTCTTGAGACGTCATGGCCGGGCCTGCTTCGCCTGAGGGCCGCAGCGCAGCAGGAGCGATGTTTCGGCCATCCACGTCCTTGAACCGAAGGCCGAATGAAGACGCCCGCATCCGGCGTGGGCGCAGGGGCGCACTCGGCAGGCGAGCATTCCAGCAATGGCCTCCAAGCGATACAGCCTCACCACCGCCATCGCCTATCCGAACGGGCCGCCCCATATCGGCCATGCCTACGAGGCGATCGCCACCGACGCCATCGCGCGCTTCATGCGGCTGGATGGCTACGACGTGTTCTTTCTCACCGGCACCGACGAGCACGGCCAGAAAATCCAGCAGACCGCCGCCAAGGAGGGATTGACCGCGCGCGCCCTCGTCGATCGCAACGTGCCGCAGTTCCGCGCCATGATCGCGCGGCTGAACTGCTCGAACGACGATTTCATCCGCACGACTGAGGAACGCCATTATCGCGCCTCGATCGCGATCTGGGAACGCATGGCGGCGGCGGGCGACATCTATCTCGACAAATACAGCGGCTGGTACTCGGTGCGCGACGAGGCATTCTACAACGAGGCCGAGACGCGGCTCGATGAGCGCGGAGACCGGGTGGGGCCGCAAGGCACGCCGGTCGACTGGGTGGCGGAGGAGAGCTATTTCTTTCGCCTGTCGGCCTATCAGGACAGGCTGCTCGATCTTTACCGGCGCGTTCCCGATTTCGTGCTGCCGCGCGAACGCTTCAACGAGGTCGAAAGTTTTGTGCGCGGCGGGCTGCAGGACCTGTCGATCTCGCGCACCACGTTCGACTGGGGCGTGCCGGTGCCGGGTAGCCCCAAGCATGTGATGTATGTGTGGGTGGATGCCCTGACGAATTATATCACCGCGCTCGGATACCCCGACACCGAGAGCGAAAAATTCCGGCGGTATTGGCCGGCCGACCTGCACGTCATCGGCAAGGACATCGTGCGTTTCCACGCCGTCTACTGGCCGGCGTTCCTGATGTCGGCCGGCATCGAGCTGCCGCGCCGCATTTTCTCGCACGGTTTTCTGTTCAACCGCGGCGAGAAAATGTCGAAGTCTGTCGGCAACGTGATCGATCCGTTCGCGCTGGCGAACGCCTATGGCGTCGATCAGCTGCGATACTTTTTCCTGCGCGAGGTTCCCTTCGGCCAGGACGGCAACTACAGCCATGAAGCGATTGCGGCGCGCATCAATGCCGACCTTGCCAACGATCTCGGCAACCTGGCGCAGCGCTCGCTCACCATGGTCGCGCGCCAGTTCGGCGGCAGGCTGCCGGCGCCCGGGCCGTGGTCGAGCGCGGACCGCGCGATCCTCGCCCAGGCCGACGCCCTGATCGGCCGGGCGCGCGAGGCCATGAAGACGCAGCAGCTCCACCAGGTGCTCAACGCCGCCTGGGAGGTGGTCGCGGAGGCCAACCGCTATTTCGCGGCCGAGGCGCCGTGGGCGCTGGCCAAGACCGACCCGCAGCGGCAGGGCACGGTGCTCTACGTGACGGCGGAAGTGCTGCGCCAGATCGCGATCCTGGTCCAGCCGACCATGCCGGCGTCGGCGGCTCGCCTGCTCGATCTCCTCGCCGTCCCCGCCGCCGAATGCCAGTTCAGCGATCTCGGTGGGGCCAGGCGCATCGCGGCGGGCGCTCAGCTTCCGCCGCCGGCTCCCGTCTTTCCCCGCTACGTCGAGCCCGCCGCGGCGACCGCAAGCTGAGCCATGCTGGTCGACAGCCACTGCCATCTCGACTTCCCCGATTTCGCCAGTGACCTTGACGCCGTGGTCGCGCGCGCGCGGGCCGCCGGCATTGCGCGCATGGTGACGATCTCCACGCGCGTGAAGCGCCACCAGCAGGTGCTTGAGATCGCGGAGCGATTTGCGGACGTCTTTTGCTCGGTTGGAACCCATCCGCACCATGCCGACGAAGAGCTTGACCTAAACGTCGGCGACCTCCTCGCGCGCACCCGGCATCCGCGCGTGGTCGCGATCGGGGAGGCGGGGCTTGACTATTACTATGATCGAAGCCCGCGCGCGGCCCAGGAACTCAGCTTTCGCCGACACATCGCCGCCGCCCGCGAGACCGGCCTGCCGCTAGTGATCCATGCGCGCGAGGCCGACGCCGACGTGGCGCGCATCCTGGAGGAGGAGACCGAGAAGGGGCCGTTTGCCGCGGTCCTGCACTGCTTTACCGGCGGGCGCGATC
>DATBWJ010000364.1:0-2740 GCA_036514935.1 Xanthobacteraceae bacterium | reverse complement strand
CAGGCAGGATTGACGGAACGACGGTGAGACCATGGCCGGCTACATCGCACTGGTGCACAAGGACGAGGGCACGAGCTACGGCGTAAGCTTTCCCGACGTGCCCGGCTGCATCTCGGCCGGCGATACGTTTGAGGAGGCGGTCGCCAACGCCGCCGAGGCGCTCGCCGGCCATCTTGCGCTGATGCGCGCCGACCGTGAGGCGATCCCTCAGCCGCGCAGCTTCGAGGAACTCAGGCGCGATCCTTCGTTTCGGGATGACGCCGCCGACGCGATTGTGACAATCGTGCAGCCGCAACGAATGGCGGCAGAGGCATAGTTTGTGGCGCCGTATCCCGGATGGAGCGCTGCGACATCCGGGAATCGATGCCCGCCCTGGATTGCGCGATGCGCAATCCAGGCTACGCTTGCTGGCGCTCATCCGGGCTACGCTTGCTAAGCTCGCGTCGGGATATTAATTTCACGCTGTTTTTGAAGGCCAGCTGATGTACCAGTTAGTCAGCTCATATTTCTTAAACGTGCGGGGTATCGAAAAAAATCTCGCTGTGGCCGAGAAATTCGCGATCAAAGATCGTACCAGAAATGCAAGAGATTTGTACTTTCATCAATGCCTGATCGAGTTTATCGAGAGGGGTGGGCAGGGGCTACCCACGCTTAACGAAAGCACGATCAATCGTTTGCTAATTGAAGAATATCATAGATGCGAATGGATGGCGAAGAACGCTGTTATTTTGGGGGAAAGAAATCGGCGTGGACCACTGCTTAATCTGGCTTCCACAATCCAGGGGCTTTACAACGAAACGATAATCAGCCGCGCCAGGCCTTCACATATAAAATTCTTGGATCGTATAAATTTGGTAGTCAACCGATTTGTTATTGCAAATTTGCTCGACAACGAGTTCTCAAAGCCCAAGCGTGACGCACTCTTTCGGGCAAAATTTTTGACTATGGAAAACCTATGAACATCCCCGTCACGCCCCCGACCCCGCCCTATCAGCACACGCCGCTGTTTCCGCTCGGGGCGGATGCGACGGTCTATCGCAAGCTGACCGCCGACGGCGTGCGGGTCGAGCGCGCGTTCGGGCAGGAGGCGCTGGTGGTCTCCCGCGAGGTGCTGCGCGCGCTGGCCGAGGCCGCGTTCGTCGACATCAATCATCTGTTGCGGCCCGGGCACCTCCAGCAGCTGCGAAAAATCCTCGAGGACCCCGAGGCGTCGGACAACGACAAGTTCGTCGCCTATGATCTTCTCAAGAACGCCAACATCGCGGCCGGCGGTATTTTGCCGATGTGCCAGGACACCGGCACCGTCCTCATCATGGCCAAGAAGGGCCGCCTGATCTTCACCGAGGGCGGGGATGGCGACAGCGACGAGGCCGCGCTCGCCGCGGGCGCGCGCGAGGCGTACCTGAAAAAGAACCTGCGCTACTCGCAGCTCGCGCCCATCTCCATGTTCGAGGAGAAGAACACTCAGACCAACATGCCGGCGCAGGTCGAGATCTACGCCGAGGACGCGCATGCGGACGAGTACAAATTCCTGTTCATCGCCAAGGGCGGCGGCTCGGCCAACAAGAGCTTTCTGTTCCAGGCGACGCCGTCGATTCTAACGCGTGAGCGCCTGCTGGCGTTCCTGAAAGAAAAAATCCTCACCCTCGGCACCGCCGCCTGCCCGCCCTATCACCTCGCGATCGCCATCGGCGGCGCCTCGGCCGAGCTGACCATGAAGACCGTCAAGCTCGCCTCGACAAAATATCTCGACAGCCTGCCGACGCAGGGTTCGGACGCCGGCCACGCCTTCCGCGATCTCGCCATGGAAGAGGAAATTTGGAAGATGACGCAGGCGCTCGGCGTCGGCGCCCAGTTCGGCGGAAAATATTTCTGCCACGATGTACGGGTGATCCGCCTGCCGCGCCACGGCGCGAGCCTGCCGATCGGGCTCGGCGTGTCGTGCGCGGCCGACCGCCAGGCGCTCGGAAAAATTACGCGCGCGGGCGTTTTTCTGGAGGAATTGGAGCACAACCCGGCCCAATATCTGCCGGAGGTGGAGGCGCAAAAACTCGGCGGCGCGGAGGTCAAGGTCGACCTCAACCGGCCGATGAAGGAGATTCTGGCCGAGCTTTCGCGCCACCCGATCAGGACGCGGCTGGCGCTGTCAGGCCCGCTGATCGTGGCGCGCGACCTTGCCCACGCCAAGCTGCGCGAGCGGCTGGAGCGCGGCGAGGGCCTGCCCGACTATGTCAAGAGCCATCCGATTTATTACGCCGGCCCCGCCAAGACGCCGCCGGGCTACGCCTCGGGCGCGTTCGGGCCGACCACCGCGGGGCGTATGGATTCCTATGTCGATGATTTCCAGGCGGCGGGCGGCTCGCTGATCTCGCTTGCCAAGGGCAACCGCTCGGCCGCGGTGCGCGAGGCGTGCCGCAAGCATGGCGGCTTCTACCTCGCCTCGATCGGCGGGGCGGCGGCCAACCTTGCCGAGCACTGCATCAAGAAGGTCGAGTGCATCGCCTATCCCGAGCTTGGCATGGAGGCGATCTGGCGCATCGAGGTCGAGGATTTTCCCGCCTTCATCGTGATCGACGACAAGGGCCACGACTTCTTCCAGGAGCTGAACCTCGGCTGAGCAGCGGTAGCCCGGATGGAGCGCAGCGACATCCGGGACCGGATGCCTTCCCCGGATTGCGCGTCGCGCAATCCGGGCTACCCCACTGAGCGGCCCTCAGCGGTGGTTCTCGCGCAACAGGCG
>DATBWJ010000363.1:0-4106 GCA_036514935.1 Xanthobacteraceae bacterium | reverse complement strand
CCCGCCGGCGAGATTGCCACGCCCCCTGCGCCGTCTCGCGATGACGGCGACCGCGAGGGGGACGAGCACACCTGAAATCATCCTGCTTTAGGGAACCCGTTTCCGCAGACCAGGCCCGCAGGACATGGCAAAGCTCTACTGGGAAAATTTTAGCGCCGGTCAGGTTCTGCAATTCGGCTCCACGCTCGTCACCGCGCAGGAGATCAAGGCGTTTGCGGCAGAGTTCGATCCGCAGCCGATGCATCTGGACGAGATGGCCGCGAGCGCGACCCTGGTCGGCGGACTGTGCGCGTCGGGATGGCACACCGGCTGCATGATGATGCGCATGGTGGCCGACGGCTTCGTCCTCAACTCCTCGTCCCTGGGCGCAACCGGCATCGAGGAAATGCGCTGGCTTGCTCCCGTGCGCCCCGGCGACCGCCTGAGCGTGCGGGTGACGGTGCTGGAGACGACGGAATCGAAAAGCCGCCCCGAGCGCGGCTTTGTGCGCGCCAGGTTCGAAGTCTTCACCGCAACCGGAATCTGCGTGTTGACCGCGGTCGCAAACCTCATATTTGGCCGGCGGCTGGGTGCCGCACGAGCGCGCGCCGCGCAGGCGATCGAGCAGCCATGAGATATTTCGAGGACCTTCGGGTCGGCCAGCGGGCCGACTTTGGAAGCCATACATTTACGGCCGACGAGATCAAGGCGTTTGCCCGGCGCTTCGATCCGCAACCGTTTCATGTTGACGAAGAGGCGGCGGCGCGCTCGCATTTCGGCCGGCTGTGTGCCTCGGGATGGCACACAGCGGCGGTCTGCATGCGCCATGCCGTCGAATTCGGCCGCCGGGCTGACGAGGCGCAGCGCACGCGCGGCGAACCGGTGGCGCGGAGCGGACCGTCGCCCGGCGTGCGCGATCTGCGCTGGCTCAGGCCCATCCATGCCGGCGACACGATTTCGTTTGCCGGCGAGGTCACCGAGCTGCGCGAGATGGACCGGCCAGGATTTGGGCTCCTCGTCGCCCGCCACACTGGCGTCAACCAGCACGGCGAGCTGGTCTATTCGGTCGAGGGGGCGGTGTTCGTCGAACGGCGGCCGCTCAGATGACCTTTGCCGGCGGCGGCCGCAAGGCGCGCGCCTGGATAGCGCCCGCTGGAAGGGATGCGCGAGTGGCTGCCAGCTACGGCTTGCGCCGGCCGGGGCTCGTTCCTAACTACCTGGGTAGTCGGCCAAGGACTGCTGCGATGGACCCGCTCAAGCTCGTCGCCTTCGACCAGGACGATATCGCGGTCATCTCGACCCACCTCCAGGATGCCCTCGTCAATGTCGACGACATCATCTGGCGGCCGGCGGAAAAGCGCCTGGTGCTCGGCCTCAATCGCTTCGACTGGGAGGGAGCCGTGTGCGGGGAACCGCTCTTCCACAGGCGGCGCACGGTCCTGCGCTTCGAGCGGGTCGATGCCATCAGGGCGCGCAACGTGCGTCCCACCGACAAGGGCATGGTGCTCAATCTGCTCGCCGTCGATTTCTGCGAAACAGAAGCGCCCGGTGGCTGCGTGACGCTGACGTTCTCCGGCGGCGCGGCGCTGCGGCTCGAGGTCGAATGCCTGGAAGTGGAACTTGCCGACCTCGGACCTGCCTGGACGACGACGCGCCGGCCGGAACATCCCGAGGAATCGGCCGAAAGCCGGGGTTGACGGGACCTGCCCGCAGCGTCACGGACCGTCCGGGCGGGAACGATGCCATGCCGATTCGTCTGGACACGCGCGATGCCGATTTTGCCGAGCGCTTCCGCGCTTTTCTGGCGGCCAAGCGCGAGGCAGCGCCGGACGTGGAAGCCTCCGTCCGCGCCATCATCGCCGATGTCCGCGCCCGCGGCGACCGGGCGATCGAGGATCTGACCAGGACATTCGACCGCCTCGATCTTTCTGCGGTCGGCATGCGCGTCAGCGCCGATGAAATCGACGGTGCCCAGGCGCTGTGCGAGGGGGGCGCGCTCGATGCGCTCAGCCTGGCGTGCGCGCGCATCGAGGTCTACCACCGCCGGCAACTGCCGCGCGACGAGTGCTTCACCGACGCCATCGGCGTCGAGCTCGGTTACCGCTGGACCGCGATTGCGGCGGTCGGGATCTACGTGCCCGGCGGCACCGCCGCCTATCCCTCTTCCGTGCTGATGAACGCGGTGCCGGCGAAGGTGGCGGGCGTCGGGCGGATCGTGATGGCGGTGCCCGCCCCCGACAGCAAGTTGAGCCCGCTCGTGCTGGCGGCGGCCAAGATCGCCGGCGTCGACGAGATCTATCGCGTCGGCGGGGCGCAAGCCATTGCCGCCCTTGCCTACGGCACCGAGACCATCAAGGCGGTCGACAAGATCGTCGGTCCCGGCAACGCCTACGTGGCGGCGGCCAAGCGGCTGGTATTCGGCACGGTGGGCATCGACATGATCGCTGGGCCGTCGGAGGTCCTCATTCTCGCCGACCACACCGGCAATGCCAATTGGATCGCGGCCGATCTTTTGGCGCAGGCCGAGCACGACGCCGCGGCGCAATCGATTCTGGTGACCGATGACATCGCGCTCGCGCGCGAGGTCGAAAAGGCGGTGACCGCGCAGCTCGCCGGCCTGCCGCGCAGCGACATCGCCGGCGCCTCATGGCGCGATTACGGCGCCATCATCACGGTGCAAGACCTCGACGAGGCGGTGCCGCTCGTCGATGCCATCGCGCCCGAGCATGTCGAGATCGTTGCCGCCGATCCGGAGAGGCTGGTCGCGAAAATCCGCAACGCCGGCGCCATATTCATCGGCGCGCACACGCCCGAGGCGATCGGCGACTATGTCGCCGGCTCCAACCACGTGCTACCGACCGCGCGCTCGGCCCGCTTCAGTTCGGGCCTCGGCGTGCTCGACTTCATGAAGCGCACGTCGATCCTCAAGTGCGGCCCCGACCAGCTTGGCCAGCTCGGGCCCGCCGCCATCGCGCTCGGCGAGGCGGAGGGGCTTGCCGCCCATGCGCGCTCGGTTGCGATGCGGCTCAACCGGCGATGAGCAAGCCGCGATCCTCCAGCCGCCTCATCAAGGTCACGCTCGACGAGAACTCGATCGGCCGCTCGAATCCCGACGTCGAGCACGAGCGCGCGGTCGCCATCTACGACCTGCTCGAAGAAAACACTTTTCAGCCGCTTGGCCACGGCGGCGGGCCCTATGCGCTCCATCTCGCCATCGTTGGCAATCGCCTGGTGTTCGACATCCGGGTCGCCGACGGCGCGCCGGTCGTCGCCCATCATCTCTCGCTCACGCCGCTGCGGCGCATCGTGAAGGACTACTTCATGATCTGCGACAGCTACTACCAGGCGATCCGCAGCGCGAGCCCGCGCCAGATCGAGGCCATCGATATGGGTCGCCGCGCGCTGCACAATGAGGGCTCCGATCTGTTGATGGAGCGTCTGCGGAGCAAGGTCGAGATGGACGTCGACACCGCGCGCCGGCTGTTCACGCTCGTCTGCGTGCTCCACTGGAAGGGGTAGGCGATGGCGGGCGCTCGACGGCCGCAGGCCGTGTTGTTCGCCTGCGGCCAGAACGCCGTGCGCTCGCCCATGGCGGCACATCTGTTCAAGCACCTGTTCGGCGCCTCCACCTATGTGTCCTGCGCCGGCGTGCGCAAGGGCGAGCTTGATGCCTTCGCGGTGGCGGCCATGGATGAGATCGGTCTCGACATGCGCGCGCACCGGCCGATGACCTTCGAGGAGCTGGAGGACTGGGAAGGCTTTAATTTCGACCTGGTCATCACGCTGTCGCCGGAGGCGCACCACCGGGCGCTGGAATTGACCCGCACGCTGGCGGTCGAGGTCGAGTACTGGCCGACCCCTGATCCCACCGACATCGTCGGCAACCGCGAGCAGCGGCTGGACGCCTACCGTGCCGTGCGCGACGCGCTGCTCACCCGGATCATCGCGCGTTTTGGCCGGCCGCCGGCGGGCAACGAGTGAGGCCGGGAGCGGCCAGGCCGCATCCGCGGCCGGCCTGTGCGGCGCCCGGCGCGTGCCCCGGCCACCGATCCGGAGCCGGCTTTCCTGCCGCAACCGCCAACGAGTCGGTCTGATACGACATCCGGGTAATCACCTCGTCATCACCG
>DATBWJ010000362.1:0-6117 GCA_036514935.1 Xanthobacteraceae bacterium | reverse complement strand
CAAGGAGGCGGCGACCCGCCGCCGCGCCGCCACCCGGCGCGTGCGGGAGGCGCGCGACCGCCTCACCTCGACCACGGGGACGCGGCCGGCCTTCGACTACGAGCTGCTGCGCCAGTTTGCCCAGAACCAGCTGTCGGGCTCGCTCGTCGTGCTGATTCTGGTCGGCTCGATCGGCGTGCTCTCGGGTCTGTGGACGGGCGCGCTCACCGCCGGCACCTGGACCGCAGCGGCGCTGCTCATCCACCTCGTCATCCTCATCACCTGCCGGCATTTCCTCACGCTGCCGCCCGATGCCGTCGACATCCGGAGCTGGCGGTTCCGCTTCGTCCTGCTCGAATTGTTCTTCGGCCTGGCCTGGATGTTCAACCTGATCCAGCCGGTCGGCGTCGAGGAAAGCTCCGGCACGTTCAACCTGTTCGTCATGCTGCTGGTGGTGGCGGTGGCGAGCATGCTGGCCTCGAACCTGCCGGCCGCGGTGCTGGCGGCGAGCGCGCCGGTCGCCATCGCCGTCTCCCTCAATTACGTGCTGGTGGGCACCGTTCACGGCTATGTCCTCGCCGCCATGGCGCTCACCGCCTTTGGCTATTTCTCGGTTCTCGCCTACCGGCTCTACACCTCGGCGATCGCCACCATCGAGGCGCGCGCGGAGAAGGACGCGCTGATCGGCGAATTGGAGCAAGCCAAGGCCAAGTCCGACGAGGCGCGGCGGCGCGCGGAGGCCGCCAACATCGCCAAGTCACGCTTTCTGGCGCAGATGAGCCACGAGTTACGCACGCCGCTCAACGCCATCCTCGGCTTTTCCGAGGTGATGAAGAACGAAATCTTTGGCAAGCTGCCGCCCTCCTATAAGGACTACGCCAGCGACATCCATCATTCCGGCGTCCACCTGCTTGGCCTCATCAACGAGATTCTCGACCTGTCGCGCGTCGAAGCCGGCCGCTACGAGCTCAACGAAGAGGCGATCAACCTCGTGGGCGTGGTCGAGGACTGCCACCGCCTGCTCAAGCTGCGCGCCACCAAGCGCAACATCAAGATCCATGAGGTGTTCGAGCCCGACATGCCCCGGCTTTGGGTCGACGAACGCGCGGTGCGTCAGATCTGCCTCAATCTTCTCTCGAATGCCATCAAGTTCACACCGCAGTCGGGCGAGGTGTGGCTCAAGGTGGGCTGGACCGCGGCCGGCGGCCAGTACGTCAGCGTGAAGGACACCGGCCCGGGCATTCCGGAGGAGGAAATCCCGGTCGTGCTCGACAGCTTTGGGCAGGGATCGAACGCCATCAAGTCGGCCGAGCAGGGCGCCGGCCTCGGCCTTCCGATCGCCAAGAACCTGGTCGACCTGCACGGCGGCACCTTCACGATCAAGTCGAGATTGCGCGAAGGCACCGAGGTGGTCGTGACCTTCCCGCCCGAGCGCGTGATGTCGGCGCTCGAGCCCATCACCGAGGCGCCGCCGAGCCAGCCGCAGATCGAGATCAAGGCCGAGGACCCGCGGCCGCCCGAATCCAGTCCGCGGTTCCGCCGCCCGTCCTGGCTGAAGATTGGGACGTGACGGCGCATGTTGCGCCGAGCCAAGCGAGCGCTATCCTTGCTCCCGAGACAAGCGTGAGCCGCGATGCCGCCCATCGATACACCCTGCACCAAAGTCTGCACGCTCGATCCGCGGCTGCGCATCTGCATCGGCTGTGGCCGGAGCGCCGGGGAGATCGAGCGGTGGACCAGGCTGTCGAGGCAGGAGAGACTGAACCTGATGGCCAAGGCACGCGAGCGGCTTGATCGCCTGCGCGCCGCGCCGACGTGAGCGGACGCGATCTGACATGCAGCGCGCGTTACTGTGGTTCCTGTTGCTCGGCCTCTGCCTCGCGCTCGTCCTGCTGGTCGCGCGCCACGATGACGGCGCGATCGGCGGTCTGACGACCCACGACTTCGCCTCCCTGATCGTCAAGATCGGCTGGCTGGTGCTGGTCGGCGGCGCGGTCCTGGCGCTGTTCCGCCATCGCTTCACCCAGGCGCTCGAGGCGGTGGTCCTGTGGCTCGTCATCGCGCTGCTCTTGGTTCTCGGCTACACCTATCGCTTCGAGTTGCGCGAGGTCGCCGACCGTGTTCTGGCCGAGCTGATTCCCGGCCGGGTGGCGGCGCGCGGGCGCACGATGGAGCTTGCCCGCGCGCAGAGCGGCGAGTTCCAGATCGTCACCGAGGTCAATGGCCGCCGCGTCGCCATGATTCTCGACACCGGCGCGAGCGCGGTGGTGCTGACCAGCGAGGCCGCCAAGGCGGCCGGCCTGCCGATCGAGCTTGCGAAATATACCGTCAACGTGGAGACCGCGAACGGGCGCGCGCGGGCGGCGGCGGTCACGCTCGACCGGGTGGCCGTCGGCGACATCGTCGAGCGCTCGGTGCCGGCGCTGGTGGCCCAGCCCGGCCAGCTCAAGACCAGCCTGCTCGGCATGAGTTTTCTGAACCGGCTGCAAAGCTGGGAGGTGCGCGGCGACAAGCTGGTGATGCGCGCCTATCCGTGAGATCACACCAGCGTCGCGCGCGCGCGCGGCGCGCTCATGCTGCCGCCCCGACGCCGGCGTCGGGAACAAGAGCGAGCGCGCGCACGAACACCTCGACGCCGGCGCCCGGCTTGACGGCCTCGCTCGCCAGCACTCGGCGGAACGTGCGCGCCCCCGGCACCGCGTGAAACAGCCCGAGGACGTGGCGCGCGATGGCATGAAGCCGCGTGCCCGCGGCAAGCTCGCGCTCGATGTAGGGCAGCAGCGCCTGCGCGGCCGCCTGTGCACTGCGCGCGGGGGCTGGCGCGCCGAAAAAAAGCGGATCGACCGCCGTGAGCCGCCACGGCTCGCGATAGGCGGCGCGTCCCATCATCACGCCGTCGAGATGCCGCAAGTGGCCATGCGCGTGCGCGACATCGGTGATGCCGCCATTGAGCACGATGTCGAGTCGGGGATGGGCGCGCTTGAGGCGAAAGACGCGATCGTAATCGAGCGGCGGGATGTCGCGGTTGTCGCGCGGGGAGAGACCGGCAAGCCAAGCCTTGCGCGCGTGCACGATCAGCGCGTCAACGCCGGCCGCCTCGACCGCGCTGGTCAGCGTCTCCAGCGCCTCCTCGGGGTCCTGGGCGTCGACGCCGAGCCGGCACTTGACCGTGACCGGGATGCGCACCGCCGCCTTCATCGCCGCCACGCACTGGCCGACCAGCGCGGGCTCGGCCATCAGGCAGGCGCCGAAGCGGCCCTCCTGCACCCGCTCGGACGGGCAGCCGACGTTGAGGTTGACCTCGTCGTAGCCGCAATCGCCGGCGATGCGGGCGCATTGCGCGAGCGCAGCGGGATCGCAGCCGCCGAGCTGGAGCGCGAGGGGATGCTCGGCCGGGTCGTAGCGCAAGAGCCGCGCGCGATCGCCGCGCAAGAGCGCGGCGGTGGTGATCATCTCGCTGTAAAGAAGCGCGCGCCGGGTCAGCAGGCGGTGGAAGAACCGGCAGTGCCGGTCGGTCCACTCCATCATCGGGGCGACGGCGAATGTCCTGTTCGTAACCAACGGCGTACCCGTGTTTTCTGAATGGGCCGACTGGCATCGCCGGTTGACTTGTACACCACCTCGCGCGCCGACTGCGACCTCGGGGCAATTCTGTCCCCATGCTACGTGTCGATCCGCAATTTCCCTCTGCCAAGGTGGCGCTTGCCTTTCGGCCTATTACGTCGCCATCGCGAGGCCGAGCTCGCCGGCGATTGCGTGCAGGCGCTGATCTCTTGTCCACAACCGCGTCCCCGGCGTCAGCCGGACCGATGCAAGCAGGTGAGCATCGATATAGCCGATGCCGCGCCCAAAGAGTTCCCACTGGTGAACGAAATGGAGCACCTCAGAATCCGCGGCAATGTGGACTTGCGGCAATTCGCGCATGGCGCCAAGCACTCGGTCGCGCCGACGCAGATTGCCGAGCGCCAGTTCCCCGATGATGAACGGGTGCGCCATCACCTGCCCGCTGTCGAGGAGCCGCGACAAGCCGCGGTCGCCGACACGCAGATGGTCGATCCAGACAGAGGTATCGACCAGGATCACCTGGCCGCCGACCGCCGGCGCGGAACTGGCTTCAAGGCAGGCTCCTTGCCGGCAAGGCGCGCCAACCGGCGCGCGCTTTCGCGCTCGATCAGCGCCTTAAGCGCCTCGCGGACCAAGGCTGACTTCTCCTTGACGCCCGTCAACGCCTGAGCCTTCGCCAAAAGCTCGTCGTCGAGCGCCAACGTTGTCCGCATGGGATTGATCCTGCCAGATCACCGCATTTCTTAGTATCAAATCTATCACCATTTGATGCCTCCTTCAATGCGCAACCGTGCGCTACCCGCCGAGCCAGCCTGCCGGCGTCTTGCGATTGCCGCAATGGCCCCTCATGTCCGTTGCCGCAACGATGGCCGTGGCCGCGGGCAAGGCCGCGCGGTCCAATCGAGGAGGCAGCATGAATCCAGTTCAAATGAAACGGCCCCTGCCGGTCGCTCTCGTGATCGGCGGCGCCGTGCTTTCCGCGCTCGCTGGCCCCGCATTCTCGCAGGCCGACACGACGGTCGCAGCGCTGGCCAAGGACACCCATTTCCACGGCATCGCGGTCGACCCCGATTCCTCCCGCCTCTATCTTGCCACCCATCACGGCCTTTACCTGGCAGAGAGCGACGGCCGGGCGCAGCGCATTTCAGAGGTGCGCGACTACATGGGCTTCACCGCGCACCCGAGCGAGGCCATTCTGTTCGCGAGCGGGCATCCCGCCGGCGGAGGAAATCTTGGCGTCATCGCCTCGACGGACGGCGGTCGTTCGTGGTCAAAACTTGCGGATGGCATCGGCGGGCCGGTCGATTTTCACCAGATGGATGTCAGCAAGGCCGACCCCCGCGTGATCTACGGGGTCTATCAGGCGCTCCAGCGCAGCGCCGACGGCGGACGCACCTGGCAGGTCGTGGGACCGGCGCCCGCCGACATCATTGCGCTGGCCGCCTCCAGCATCGATGTCGACGTGATCTATGCGGCCACTCAGAGCGGCCTTCAGCGCAGCAACGACGGCGGCAAGATCTGGAAGCCCGTGTCCGATCGGCCCACCACGATGGTGCACGTGACCCGCGACGGCACGGTCTACGCCTTCATGATCGCAACCGGCCTGGTGCGCGCCAGCGAGCACAACCTTGCCTGGCGCGTGGTCGGCAAGGGTTTCGGCGAGGAATACCTGCTGCATTTGGCGGCCGATCCGCGCAATCCGCAGCGGCTCTATGCCGTCACCTACCATCCCCGCACGCGGGCGCAGAACGTGATTGCCAGCGAGGATGGCGGCGAGCGCTGGGCAAGGCTCGGGGCCAAGTAGCCGGACCGCCTGGATGGCTCGCGGCAGCCTGATGGTGATCGTGGTCGCCGCGCTCGGCGTGCTCGCGCTGTTCGTCGCCGTGCGGACGGAGGTCTTCCGCGACGACAAGCCCGCCGAGACACTCGGCCGCGCCCTCTACCAGGAGCACTGCGCGCGCTGCCACGGCGTCCATCTCGAGGGCCAGCCGGACTGGCAGACGCCGTTGCCATCGGGGCGGCTGCCGGCGCCCCCGCACGACGCCTCGGGTCACACCTGGCACCACGCGGACCGCGTGCTGTTCGCCATCACCAAGCACGGCACGGCCGCGGTCGTCGGCGGCGGCTACGAAAGCGACATGCCGGGCTTCGCACCTGTCATGAGCGAGGAGGAGATGCGCGCGGTGCTGGCGTTCATCAAAAGCACGTGGCCGGAGCGGGAGCGGCGATATCAAGAGGCGATGTCGCGCCGCGATGCCGCCGAGCGGGCGGATCAGGGGACGGGCCGCGGGCAGTGACACCGGGGCAGGCAATCGACAACCGCACTCGCGCAGGCGGCGGTCAGGCCGCCTTCAGCCGCGCCATTTCGGCATCGAACTCAAAGCGCAATTGCGCAGCCTCCTCCTCGGGCAGCCAGTTGGTCATCTGGGGGAAGATGGTGCGATAAAGCGAGACCTTCGCCGGCTCCCAAGGCAGCTTCTTTGCCGCCCGCGCCTCGGCGAGAATCTTGTACAGCTCGGCGCGGACCTCGTCGGGATCGGCCCGGTACACGGGCGTGGGCGAATCCTCGCCGAA
>DATBWJ010000361.1:0-8549 GCA_036514935.1 Xanthobacteraceae bacterium | reverse complement strand
CCCGCCGAAGCAATCTCGCTGAGATCGCCACGCCCCCTGCGGGGGCTCGCGATGACGGCGTGCGGGACCAGGCGAGCATGCCTGAAATCAGCCCGCTATAGCAGCGTGATGGATGCTCGCCTCAGTTTCCCTCAAAAACGGGCTTTTCTTTTTTCACGAACGCCTGATAGGCGCGCTCGTAGTCCTTGGTTTGCATGCAGATCGCCTGGGCCTGCGCCTCCGCCTCGATCGACTCGTCGATGTCCATGCTCCACTCCTGGTGGATGCAGCGCTTGGTCATGGCATGCGCGAAGGTCGGACCGTCGGCGAGCGACTTCGCCATGGCCTGCGCCTCTGCCACCACGGCGTCGGGTTCGCACAGCCGATTGTAGAAGCCCCACCGCTCGGCCTCAGCGCCGTCCATGGCGCGCCCGCTGTAAAGCAGTTCGGCGGCGCGTCCGGCGCCGATGATCCGCGGCAGCATGTTGCAGGCGCCCATGTCGGCGCCGGCAAGCCCGACGCGCACGAACAGGAAAGCGACCTTGCTGCGCGCCGTGCCGTATCGCAGGTCCGAGGCCATCGCCAGGATCGCGCCGGCGCCGGCACAAATCCCGTCGACCGCCGCCACCACCGGCTGCGGGCACGCGCGCATCGCCTTGACCAGATCGCCGGTCATCCGCGTGAAAGCGAGCAGGCCGGACATGTCGCCGCCGCGCTGCATCTCGACCAGCGGACCGATGATTTCATGCACATCGCCGCCCGAGCAGAAGTTGCCGCCGGCGCCGGTGACCACCACACTCTTGACGCCGTCGGCGTAAACGAGGTCGCGGAAGGTGTCGCGCAGCTCGGCATAGGACTCGAACGTCAGCGGGTTCTTGCGCTCCGGGCGATTGAGCGTGACGGTGGCGACCTTGCCGTCGAGTTGCCACAGGAAATGCTGCGGCTTGAAATTGGCAAAATCGATGCGCGAGGGCAGGAAGCGCCTGCCGGTGTCACCCGTCGGGCTCGCCTCGCCGAGGCCCGCCTTTGCTGCTCCAGCAGATGTTGTCATCGTCACCTCCTTCAGCCGGCAAACGTGAGACCGCCGCTTACGCTCAGCACCTGGCCGGTGATGTAGTCGGAGCGCGGGCTCGCGAAAAATACGATGGCGTCGGCGATCTCCTCCGGCTTGGCAAATCGCCGGAACGGGATCGCGCGCAGGAACGCCTCCTTGAGCTTGTCGGGCCGCGACTGCAGCATGGGCGTGTCGGTCGGGCCGGGACAGACGCAATTGACGTTGATCGAGTAGCGGGCCACTTCGCGGGCGAGCGACTTGGTGAACGCGATCACCCCGCCCTTGGCCGCCGCATAGGCGGTCTCCCCCGTGCTGCCCACGCGCCCGGCATCGCTCGAGACGTTGATGATCTTGCCCTTGCCGGCCGCGATCATGGCGGGAAGCAGGGCCTGGGTCAGGTGCAGGATTCCGCCGAGGTTGATCGCGATGACGCGGTCCATGTAGTCGGGCGTATTTTCGACAAACGGCTGGATGTCGTTCCAGCCGGCCGCGTTGACCAGGATGTCGACACACCCGCGGCGTTCGAGCACGGCGGCGGCGCAGCGGCGCGTGGAACCCGAATCGGATAGGTCAACGGCCGCGAACTCGACCGCAAGATTGGCGGCGCCCGCCTCCTTCTGGAGTTCGAGGCCTTTTTCCTTGTTGACGTCGGCGCACACGACGGCCGCTCCGCGGCGCGCCAACTCCATCACCGTGGCTTTGCCAATGCCGGACGCGCCCCCGGTGACCAGCGCAATCTTGCCGTCCAGTTTCATCAACTCGCTCCTCTGTTCAGCCCTTCGAGCCCTCGGCGCCGGCAAGGAAGGATTCCACGCGCTGACGCGCCTCGGGATCCGTCAACAGCCGCCGCGTCGCTTCGAGCTCGTCCGAGTAGCCGCCGCGCCCGGGCTCGCCTGCCGCCGCGATGCACGCCTTGCTCGCAGCGAGCGCCGCCGCCGGCAGGCCGGCGATGTGGCGGGCGATCTCGCGGGCGCGCTCCGCCAGTTCCGCGCGCGGGGCCGCCCATTGCACGACGCCAAACGCGCGCGCGGCCTCTCCGTCGAAGGTCTCGGCGCCGAGAATGAGGCGGGCGGCAAGCGCGGGGCCGCACAGGCGCGTCAGGCGCTGCGTGCCGCCCGCCCCGGGTATCAGGCCCAGCCGCACCTCGGGCAGGCCGAGCTTTGCTTCGGCCGCGGCTATGCGCAGATCGCACGCCAGCGCCAGTTCGAGGCCGCCTCCCATGGCGGCGCCTGCGATCTCCACCAGCGTCACCTGCGGCAATCGCTCGATGCGGGCGTATAGGCGTTGAATGGTCGCCACCACCGAATAGGTGCGATCGGGGCCGTCGTGACTGCCCATGCGCGCGCGCACCTCCTTGAGGTCGGCGCCCGCGCAAAATACCTTCTGGTCCGAACGGATGTGCAGGACCTTCCAGTCCGCGCGCGCGGAGAGCTCGTCGAGCACCCCGTTGAACCGCCGCAGCCATTCCTCGCTGATCGCGTTGACCGGCGGGTGGCTGAGCGTCAACGTCGCGATGCCGTCGGCGACGCTCGTCACGAACATGACCGCACCCTTTCGTCCTGCCGCTCTGCGCCCACCAGCGCACGCCCGATCACCAGGCGCTGGATGTCGTTGGTCCCCTCGTAGATCTTCGTGGCGCGCACGGCTCGAAAAATCCGTTCGACTGCGAAATCCGCCATGTAACCGGCGCCTCCGAGCGTCTGCATGGCGTCCGAGCAAATCCGTTCGGCGGCCTCGGTAGCGAACAGCTTGGCCATCGACGCCTCCTTCGCGCAGGGCAGACCGAGGCTGCGCAACTGCGCGGCGTGCAGGACAAGCTGGCGCGCGGCCTCGAGCTGGGTCGCCATGTCGGCAAGGCGAAAGGCGACGGCCTGATGCTCGATGATCTTCTTGCCAAAACTCTCGCGCTCTTGGGCATAGGCGAGCGCGATCTCGTGGGCGGCGCGCGCCATCCCGACCGCCTGCGCGGCAACGCCGATGCGGCCGCCCTCCAGGTTGGCAAGCGCGATGCGGTATCCCTGGCCCTCCGCGCCGAGGCGACTGTGCGGCGCGACTCTGACATCGTCGAAGCACACCTCGCAGGTGTCGGAGGCGTGCTGGCCCATCTTGCGCTCGATGCGGCCGATGCGGTAGCCCGGCGTCGTGGTCTCGACGAGGAAGCATGTGATGCCGCGCTTGCCGGCGCTGGCGTCGGTGCGCGCGAAGACGAGCGCGAGGTCGGCGTTCTTGCCGGAGGTGATGAACTGCTTGGTTCCGTTGAGCACGTAGCCGCCGAAACGGCGCTCGGCGCGGGTGCGGATCGCCCCGGCATCCGAGCCGCCGTGCGGCTCGGTCAGGCAAAAGGCGCTGAGCAGCTCGCCGCGCGCCATCGGGCGCAAATATTTCTCCTTCTGCTCCGGCGTGCCGAATTGGGCGAGCGGCATGCAGCCGACCGAGTTGTGACCGCTCATGATCGTGGAGACCGCGCCGTCGCCGGCCGCGATTTCCTCCAGCGCAAGGGCATAGGAGACGTAGTCGGCGCCGGCGCCGTCCCATTCGGGCGCCACCGTCATCCCCAAGAAGCCGAGCCGGCCCAGCTCGCGCAGCGCCTCGCGCGGAAAGATCGCGTCGCGATCCCAGTCGGCCGAATGGGGCGCCAGGCGCGACTGCGCGAAGCTGCGCGCGAGCGCCCGTATTCGCTCCTGTTCCTCGGTGAGAAGCACGAGTCCTACTCAGCCGCCTGTTGTTTCATGCTCGCGCGGGCTTTCAGCAATTCCCGGGCCACGATCACCTTCTGCACCTCGGTCGCGCCCTCGTAGATGCGCATGGCGCGGATCTCGCGGTAGAGCGCCTCGACCTTGGTGCCGGTGCGCACGCCCTCGCCGCCGAAGATCTGCACGGCGCGGTCGATCACGCGCTGGGCCATCTCGGTGGCGAACGCCTTCGCCGCCGAGGATTCGCGCGTGATGCGCGCGGCGCCGCAGTCCTTGCGCCAGGCCGCCCGGTAGATCAAGAGCGCGGCGGCGTCGATGTCGATCGCGCTGTCGGCGAGCGCGGCCTGGGTCATCTGCATGTCGGCGAGCGGCGCCCCGAACAGCTTTCGGCTGATGGCGCGATCGATCGCCTCGTCCAAGGCGCGGCGGGCAAGGCCGAGCGCGGCCGCCCCCACCGTCGAGCGAAAGATGTCCAACGTCGCCATCGCCACCTTGAAGCCCTCGCCCGGCGCGCCCAGCCGGTTCGCCACCGGCACCCGGCAGCCGGTGAAGCGCAGGGTGGCCAGCGGATGGGGCGCGATGGCATCGATGCGCCCGGCGATCGCAAGGCCGGGCGCGTCGGCGTCGACCACGAACGCGGACAGTCCCTTGACTCCCGGCCCTTCGCCGCTGCGCGCGAACACGACATAGTGATCGGCGATGCCGCCATTGGAGATCCAGGTCTTGAGGCCGTCGAGCCGCACGTGCGTCGGCCCGTCCTTGGTGGCGGTGGTGGCGAGCGCGCCGACATCGGAGCCAGCGGCGGGCTCGGATAGCGCGAAGGCGGCGATATGGCGGCCCTCGCACACCGGCGGCAGATACTTGCGCTTGAGCTCGGCGCTCCCAAACAGCGATATCGAGCCGGTGCCAAGACCCTGCATGGCGAGGGCGAAGTCGGCGAGACTGTCATGCCAGGCGAGTATTTCGCGGCCAAGGCAGATGGTCCGCACGTCGATCTGTTCCGACCGCCCGCCATAGGCGGCCGGCACCACCGCCTTGAGCCAGCCCGCCTCACCGAGCGCGCGCACGAGCGCGCGGCAGCAGCCATCGACGTCGGCGTGATTGATGAGCGCGGCGATCTCTCGGCCGGCCCACTCGGAAAGAGCCGCCGCAAACTCGCGCTGAGGCGCTCCGAAGAACGGCCAGTCGAGATGCGAGAGATCGCGCATTACCTTTCCCCGCCCCTATCGTCGCATCCAGGGGAGAGTGCCTTGCTGCGCAGCATGAAGCGCTGGACCTTTCCGGTCGCCGTCTTGGGCAGGCTGTCCACGAACTCGATCCAGCGCGGATATTTCCACGGCCCGATCGTGCGTTTCACGTGCACCTTGAGTTCCTCGTAGAGCGCGCGACTGGAGCGGTTGTCGCGCGGGTCCTTGAGCACGACGTAGGCCTTGGGCTTGATCAAGCCGTGATCGTCCTCGGCCGGGATGACGGCGGCTTCGAGCACGCAGGGATGGGCAGCCAGCGCATCCTCGACCTCGAACGGGGACACCCAGATGCCGCTCACCTTGAACATGTCGTCGGTGCGCCCGCAATAGATATAGACCCCGTCGGGTCGCCGCACGTACTTGTCGCCGGTGCGCGTCCACTCGCCTTCGAAGGTGCGGCGCGACTTGTCCCGCTGATTCCAATAACCGGCGGCCGCGGTGGCGCCGCGCACCAGAAGTTCGCCGATCTCGCCATCGGCGACTTCGCGCCCGCACTCGTCGACGAGCCTGAGTTCGTAGTTCTTCACCGGCACGCCGGACGTGCCGTACTCGACCGCGTCGGGCAGGTTGGTCAGGAACAGATGCCCCATCTCGGTGGAGCCGACGCCGTTGACGATGTCGATGCCGAAACGCTCCTTCCATGCCTTGCCGACATGCGCGGGCAAAGGCTCGCCCGCCGAGAAACAAAGGCGCAGGCGGCTCGAACCGTTGTCCGGCGCGCACTCGGGATCGGCGAGAATGGCAGCATACAGCGTCGGAACGGCATAGAACATCGTGGGCTGGTAGGCGCGCAGCGTCTCGAACACCGTCCTCGGCGTCGGCCGCTCCGGGTAGAACACCGAGGTTGCGCCGACCGCCATCGGGCAGATCAGCGCGTTGCCAAGCCCGTAGGAGAAGAACAGCTTGGCCGCGGAAAACACCACGTCGTCCTCGCGGATTCCGATGCGGTCCTGCCCGGCAAAGCGGGCCATCGCGATCGGGCTCGAATGCACGTGCATCACGCCCTTCGGCGCGCCGGTGGTGCCGGAGGAATAGAGCCAATAGGCCACCTCGTCGGCGCACGTGCGGGCCGGCGCCGAGCCTTCGTTCTCCGCCGCCAAGAACGTCTCCAAGCGCGGCATGTAATCAGGGCCGCCGCCGACGACCACCACCGTCTTCAGCGTCGGGACGTCCTTGGCCGCTTCCTGGACTAGCGGCAGCAGCGGGGTCGAAACGAACACAGCCTTGGCGCGCGAATCCTCGAACAGGTAGCGGTACTGATCAGTCGTCAGTCGCGTGTTCAGCAGCACAGGGATGATGCCGGCGCGAATCGCGCCCCAGAACAACACCGGAAAGTCGACGGTGTCGAGCAGAACGAGCGCGATCCGGTTTTCGGGCTCGATCCCCAAGCGGGCGAGCAGCGGGCCGACGCGCGCCACCGCGTCGCGCAGCTCGCCGTAGGTCATGTTCCGCGACGGATCGATGAACGCGGTCTTGTCGCCGCGGCCTTCGGCGACATTGCGGTCCACGAAATCGACTGCCGCGTTGTAATCGCGAAGGGCGGTCATTCCTCTGCGGCCTCTGGAAATTGGCAGCGGCTAGTCAAGACCCAGTCACAGGCGGCGGTCCTTGACTTATGTCAGGTTGGCGGGATCGAGGCGCCGGCGCAGCGCCCCGTTCGAGCTTGCTCCACGCAGTCCCTCCACATGGAGTCCGGCTGATCACGTCGGCGTCGCCGCCGCCGCGCAGCGGCGTGACCCGGCGATCCATCTTGTGGGGAAATAGGTCGACCGCCGGGGACAACCGGTCCCCGCGGCGCGAGCGTGGCGGGGTGCCCCATCCCGCTGGTGACGAGCCAACTGATCACTTAAATATCCAATCACGCAGGCGCGCTCGATATCCGCCGTCGCCGGCACCGGGATCGCCGGCAGAACTTGATTTTTGTCATGGCGCGCCAATCGAAAGCGGGCCAGCTATCCTGACCAATTGGTCATCATCGCCTGCGCGGTGAGGTGGAAGGTCAACCCATGTCGATCGAGAGGTCGCAGCCGTCGAAGCGCTTGCTTCGGTTGAAAGTCAACGGACGCTGGCGAGAGGACGCCGTCGCCGAGGGCGAGTGGCTCGTCGACTACCTGCGCGATGTGGCCGGCCTGACCGGCGTCAAGACCGGATGCGATGGCGGCGAGTGCGGCGCCTGCACGGTCCTGGTGGACGGAGAAGCGGTGCCCTCGTGCATCACGCTCGCCGCGCGTTGCGAGGGGCGCTCGATCGAGACCGTCGAGGGCCTCGCACAGCACGGCCGGGCCGACCGGCTGCAGCGCGCCTTCCACGAGAAGCTGGGGGCGCAATGCGGATTTTGCACGCCCGGCATGATCATGGCGGCGGAGGCGCTGCTGCGCCGCAATCCGAAGCCGAGCGAGCAGGACATCCGCACGGCGCTGTCGGGAAATCTCTGTCGATGCACCGGCTATGTGAAGATCATCGAATCCGTCAAGGTGGCAGCGGAGGCCTCGCCATGACCGCCGATCCCCATGGCGGCGCCAGGCGGCGCGGCGTGCCGCTCATCGACGGCATCGAGAAAGTCACCGGGCGCGCGCGCTATACCGCCGACCTCGAACACGCCGGCGCGCTCGTCGGACGCATCTTTCGCAGCCCGGTGAGCCACGGCGAGATCGTTCGCCTCGACGTCTCCAGGGCGCGCGCGCTGGAGGGCGTGGTGGCGGTGGTGACCGGCGATGACTGCCCGCACACCTATGGTGTCCTGCCGGTCGCGATGAACGAGTACCCGCTGGCGCGCGAGCGCGTGCGCTACCGCGGAGAGCCGGTCGCCGCCGTCGCCGCGCTCGATGCCGAGACCGCCGCGCGCGCGCTCGACCTGATCGAGTTTGAGGTGCGCGAGCTTCCGGCCTACTACAGCTGCGAGGCCGCGCGCGCCCCCGGCGCCGTGCTGCTGCACGACAAGAAGCCCGGCAATCTCGAGCGCGAGGTTCACCACGAATTCGGCGACTCGCGCCAAGGTTTTGTGGACGCCGACCTGGTGCGCGAGGAGCGCTTCAGTTGCGCCGAGGTCAATCACGCGCAGATCGAACCGCACGCCTGCCTGGCCGACTATGACCCGCTGAGCGGGCGGCTCACCGTCCAGAGCGTCTCGCAGGTCGGCTACTACCTCCATCTGATGCTGGCGCGCTGCCTCGACATGGACTCCTCGCGCATCCGCGTGGTGAAGCCGTTTGTCGGCGGCGGATTTGGCGCGCGCGTCGAGGTGCTGAACTTCGAGATCGTCACCGGCCTGCTCGCCCGCGCGGCGGCCGCAAAGGTGATGATGCAGTTGACGCGCGAGGAAAACTTCCTGACCCACCGCGCGCGACCGCAGACCGAAACCCGCATCAAGCTCGGCATGCGGCGCGATGGCCGCATCACCGCCTGCGAATGCGAGGTCGTCCAGCGCGGCGGCGCCTATGCCGGCTACGGCATCGTCACCATCCTGTACGCCGGCGCGCTGCTGCAGGGCCTCTATGACATCCCGGCCATCAAGTACGACGGCTATCGAGTCTACGCCAACCTGCCCCCGTGCGGGGCGATGCGCGGTCACGGCTC
>DATBWJ010000360.1:0-7372 GCA_036514935.1 Xanthobacteraceae bacterium | reverse complement strand
GCAAGCCGCGCCGCGGCTTGGGAGGCGCAGGTGTCGGTCGGCGAGGTGTTTGCCAGGAGCGCGGGCCAGTCGTGGCGCGGCGCGCTCGCGGCGCGCATCGCGGACTGGCTCAACGACCGCGGCCACGACTCGCAGGCCCAGCGCACGGCGGGCGGAGCGTTCCTCATCCGCATGGCAGGCGCCGCGTTCGCCTATCTCCTGCA
The DNA here is from genome assembly GCA_036514935.1 of Xanthobacteraceae bacterium. Classification (GTDB taxonomy): domain Bacteria; phylum Pseudomonadota; class Alphaproteobacteria; order Rhizobiales; family Xanthobacteraceae; genus DATBWJ01. The sequence continues at coordinate 7,169 of DATBWJ010000360.1, read as the reverse complement.
GGTGGCGCTGGCGCGCTGGATGGGCACCTCGGAGTTCGGCGTCTACGTCTACGTATGGACCTGGGCGCTGCTGATCGGCGGCATCGCCGATGCCGGGCTCGCCATCGCCGCGCAGCGTTTCGTGCCCGAGTATGCCGAGCGCGCGCTTCCCGCGCTGCTGCGCGGCTTCCTGGTGGGCAGCCGCGCGATCGCCTTCGCGCTCGCCTTCGCGCTCGCGCTTATCGGTGCGCTCGCGGTCAGACTCGCCGAGCCGTGGCTCGATCAGGCCACGATCATTCCGCTCTATCTCGCTTGCCTGTGCCTGCCCGCCTATGCGCTCGCCGCCGTGCAGGACGGCGTCGCGCGCTGCTTCAACTGGATCTACCTCGGCCTGGCGCCGGCCTACATCATTCGCCCCCTCCTGCTGATCGCGCTGATGCTGGCGGCCTATCGCCTGGGATTTGCGAGCGACGCCGCCACCGCGATCGGCGCCGCCGTGCTGTCGTTCTGGCTGGTGGCGGCGGTCCAGGCCGTGCTGCTCAGCCGCCGGCTCGACGGCACGGTCGCACCCGGCGCGCGCGCCTACGACGCGCGGCTGTGGCTGACGGCGGCCGTTCCGGTGGTGGCCGTGAGCGGCTTCTACATGCTGCTCAGCTACGTCGACATCCTCGTGTTGCAGCACCTGCGCTCCTCGCAGGAGGTCGCGCTCTATCACGCCGCCGCCAAGACGCTGACGCTTGTCACCTTTGTGTATTTCGCGGTGGCCGCCGCGACCGCCCATCGCTTCAGCGCCTACCACGCCGCCGGCGAGCGCGCGCGGCTTGAGGAGTTCATCGCGCGCGCGGTGCGCTGGACGTTCTGGCCATCGCTCGGGATATCGGCGGTGGTGCTCGCGCTCGGCAAGCCGTTCCTGTGGCTGTTCGGGCCCGATTTCGTGGCGGCCTATCCGCTGATGTTCGTGCTGGCGGCGGGTCTGCTGGCGCGCGCCGCGCTCGGGCCGGCCGAGCGGCTGCTCACGATGCTGAACGAGCAGCGCGCCTGCGCGCTCGTCTATGCCAGCGCGTTCGCGTTCAACCTCGTTGCGTGCGTAGCGCTGGTGCCGCGCTACGGCGGCATGGGCGCGGCCATCGCCACTTCGCTCGCGCTCATGCTCGAATCGGTCCTGCTGTTCCAGGTGGCCAAGCGGCGGCTCGGCCTCAACGTGTTCGTTTTCAGCCGCAGCGATCTCGCCGGCCAGCCGATGCGCGCCCTGCGCCAGATTGCTTTGGCATTTGGCGGGCGCGCCACGCCCTCACCCGCGCTCGCGCCGCAGACGGCGGATCACCTTGCCGGTGGTGGTCATCGGCAGCCGGGAACGACGTATCGGAGTCGACCCCCTATAGCGGGATGACTTCAGCCGTGCCCGCCCTTCCCACACGCCGTCATCGCGAGCCCCTGTAAGGGGCGTGGCGATCCCCTGTCGTGGACTGGTTCGGCGGGCTTCGCCCGCCTCGCAACGACCCCGCACGACTCGAATTCATCCCGGTCTAGCCGCGCGGGGCGTCGGGCGCCGCCAGGATGAGGGTCCAAAAGACCTTGTACTTGGAATGCGGGGCATAGACGGCCGCAATCCCCATGCGGGTGACGGCGCGGTTGAGCATGTTGGCGCGGTGCGAGGGCGAATCGCGCCAGCCCGAAAAAGCCTCGGCGAGCGTGTGGTAGCCGGCCCCGACGTTCTCGACCGCCACCGCGGCGTCAAAGCCGGAGCGCACGATGCGCTCGCGGAACGCGCCGCCGGCGCTGTGGTCGAGCCGGTCGCGCTGCGCCATGGCGCGCGACTGCTCGGCGGCGAGCCGCATCAAGGTCGAATCGAGCGCGACCGCATCAAGCCCGTGGTTGCGGCGGTAGCCGGAGATCATCGACTGGGCGGCGCTGGCATCGAGCTCCGCCGCCGGCGTCGCAAGGCTGCGATAGAAGCTCGGCAGCGCCGGCAGCTCGGCAGCGCATCCCGCCAGCAGCGCAAGCGCGGCGAGCGCCATCACCATTCGATGCATGAAAAGCCTTCCCCCTTCCGCGCGTGGCCGGCTTTCGGTCTCGCGCGCGTGCGCCGGCATGTCAATAAGCGACGATCATCCGCTGGTCAGCCGCGCACGCCCTGCTCCGGCGTCGCCACCACCGGAAACGTCGGGCTCTCCTTGACGGTGCGCATGACGAAGCTCGAGCGCACGTCCTTGACACCGGGGATTCGCCGCAGGCGATTGAACACGATGTCGGAGTAGGCGCGGCTGTCGGCGGCGGCGACCTTCAAAATGGCGTCGTAGCTGCCCGAGACGATGTAGCACGACATCACTTCGGGAATGGCCCTTATTTCCTGGTAGAAGCGCTCCGCGGTCGCCGCCGTCACGTAGTCGAGCACGAGCGTGACGAACGCCACGAAGCCGATGCCGACGGCGTCGGGATTGAGCTGGGCGGCGTAGCCCTCGATCACGCCGTCGGCTTCGAGCCGTCGGATGCGGCGCGAGCACGGCGCCTCGGACAGGCCCACGCGGTCGGCGATGTGGACGTTGCTCGCGCGCGCGTTGTCGATCAGGGCGGCGAGTATCTTGCGGTCGAACTGATCGAGCCGCGCGCCGTGCGCGGGGGCCGCGCGCCGGGCGACGCGGTTGGCAGGCTTCGCCTGTTTCTTGCTCATAGGTTGCGTTCTCGCATGGTTTCTTGCGCGATAATAGGAAGAGCGATGATATTCGCAATGATAATGCACCTTCCTCGCTGTAGTCTAGCGCAGTTTTGGTCGAGCCGGTGCGCGCGGCGATCGGACATGCCTTGAGCGCGCCGCCGTGGCCGGAGTGGGGTGGGAGCCGTGGCACGGCTGCTCGACGTACTCGCAGAACGCGTGCTTTTGTCCGACGGCGGCCTCGGCAGCCGCATCCACGAGATGAACCTCGACGTCGCGCGCGACTTCTGGGGCGCGGAGAACTGCACCGAGGTGCTCAACCTGTCGCGCCCCGATGTCGTGCGCGCAATTCACCGCAGCTATCTCGAAGCCGGCTGCGACCTCATCCAGACCAACAGCTTTGGAGGCTCGCCCGTCACGCTCGCCGATTTCGACGGGCTTGCCGAGCGGGCCGAGGAGATCAACCGCCGCGCCGCCGAGCTTGCGCGCGAGGCGATCGAACCGTTCGCGCGCGAGTGCTTCGTGCTCGGCGCGATCGGGCCCGGCAACAAGCTGCCGAGCCTGGGGCACATCGACTACGACACGCTCGAAGCCGCCTTGACCGCGCAGGCGCGCGCGCTGATCGCGGGCGGCGTCGACGCCATCCTGATCGAGACCTGCCAGGACCCCTTGCAGATCAAGGCGGCCGTCAACGGCGCCAAGGCGGCGGACAGTGCCACGCCGATCTTCGTGCAGATCACGGTGGAGACCACCGGCGCCCTGCTCACCGGGCCGGACATCGCGGCCGCCGCCACCGTCATCGCCGCGCTCGACGTGCCGCTCATCGGCATGAACTGCGCGACCGGCCCGCAGGAGATGGCCGAGGAGCTGGCCTGGCTCGCGCGCCACTGGCCGGGCCTGCTGTCGGTGCAGCCCAACGCCGGCCTGCCGGAACTGTGCAACGGCCATCCCCATTACCCGCTGACGCCGGGCGAGCTGGCGACGTGGCTGGAGCGCTTCCTCGCCGAACTCGGCGTCAACCTGATCGGGGGATGCTGCGGCACGACGCCCGCCCACATCGCCGCCCTCGACGACATGCTGCGCCGGCGCGCCGGCGGCAAGCGCCGCCCCGCTCCGGTTCGGCGCCATGCGGTCTGGCAGCCGGCGGTGGCCTCGCTCTACGCCCAGACGACGTTGCGGCAGGACAACGCGTACTTCTCCATCGGCGAGCGCTGCAACGCCAACGGCAGCAAGCAATGGCGGTTGCTGCAGGAAGCTCAGGACTGGGACGGCTGCGTGGCGATGGCGCGCGAGCAGGTCAAGGAGGGCGCGCACGCGCTCGACGTCTGCACCGCGCTCGTCGGCCGCAACGAAGAGGCCGACATGGCTGAGGCCATCCGGCACCTGGCGCCGGCGGTCACCGCGCCGCTCGTCATCGATTCGACCGAGATAGCGGTCATCGAGGCGGCGCTCAAGCTCTATGGCGGAAAGCCGATCATCAACTCGATCAATTTTGAGGACGGCGAGCGCCCCGCCCATGACCGGCTCGCGCTCGCAAAAAAATTCGGCTGCGCCGTCATCGCGCTCACCATCGACGAGCAGGGCATGGCCAAGACGGCGGCGCACAAGCTGGCGGTCGCGCAGCGTCTGGTGGAGTTCGCCTGCGGGCGCCACGGGTTGCCGCCGTCCGACCTTCTGATCGACCCGCTCACTTTCACGATCGCGACCGGCAACGAGGACGACCGCCGGCTCGGCGTCGAGACGCTCGACGCCATCCGCCTCATTCGCGCGGCCTTTCCCGACGTGCAGATCGTGCTGGGCCTGTCCAACATCTCCTTTGGCCTCAATCCGGCGGCCCGCCAGGTCGTCAACTCGGTCTTTCTCGACCACGCCCTCAAGGCGGGAATGACCGCCGCGATCGCGCACGTCTCCAAGCTGAGGCCGCTGCATCTCATCCCGCCTGCGGCGGCGGCGGTTGCGGAGGACCTGATTTTTGACCGGCGGCGCGAGAGCTACGACCCGCTCGCCGAGCTGATCGCGCTGTTTGCCGACAGCACGGCCGGGGCGGGCGCGCCCGCGCAACAGGTCAAAACGGTGGAAGAGCGGCTCAAGCGCCGCATCGTCGAAGGCGATCGCAAGGACATCGAGAGCGATCTCGCGCAGGCGCTGCGCGCGCACTCCCCGCTCGACATCATCAACACCATCCTGCTCGACGGCATGAAGGCGGTCGGCGAGCTCTTCGGCGCGGGCAAGATGCCGCTGCCGTTCGTGCTGAAGTCGGCCGAGACCATGAAGGCGGCGGTCGCCTATCTCCAGCCCCATATTGCGCGGGTCGCCGGCGCCGACAGAGGCACCATCGTGCTCGCGACCGTGCGCGGCGACGTGCACGACATCGGCAAGAACCTCGTCGACATCCTGCTCGCCAACAACGGCTACAAGGTCATCAACCTCGGTATCAAGCAGCCGCTGTCCAGCATCCTCGGCGCGGCGCGCCAGCATGGGGCCGACGCCATCGGGATGTCGGGCCTCTTGGTGAAGTCGGCCGCCGTCATGCGCGACAACCTCGCCGAGCTGGCGCGCGAGGGCGTGCGCGTGCCGGTCCTGATCGGCGGGGCCGCGCTCACCCGCGACTATGTCGAGGAGGAGTGCGCGGCGGCGTACGGCTCGGGCCACGTCGCCTATGCGCGCGACGTCTTCGACGGCCTCGCGCTGATGGAGCGGGTGCGCACGGGCGAATTCGACGCCTACGCCGCCGCCCTGGCCAGGCAGCGCCGCGACCGCTGCGCGCGCCCCCGGCTGCGCGCGGTGAAAACGGCGCCGCCGCCCGACCGCGACGCCGCGCGCGCGCGGCGCAACCATTTGGCGCGCGCGGCAAGCGTTCCGGCGCCGCCGTTCTGGGGCGCGCGCCTCATCAATCACATCGACCCGCGCGCGCTCGTGCCCTATCTCAACGAGCGCACCTTGTTCATGCTGCACTGGGGGTTCCGCAAGCAGGGCCGCACGCGCGAGCAGTTCCTCGACTGGGCGCGCCAGGAGCTGCGGCCCGTTCTCAGGCGCATGCTCGATGTGTGCGATGAGCAGCAAATCCTGTTGCCGCAGGCGGCGTACGGCTACTGGAAGGCGGCCGGCGAGGGCAACGATCTCATCATCTTCGCCGAGGATGGCGCGCGCGAGCTGGCGCGCCTCACGCTGCCGCGCCAGGCCGGCGAGGACGGCGATTGCATCGCCGACTTCGTGCGCGACATCGACGCCGGCGAGCGCGACGTCATCGGCCTGCAGATCGTCACCATCGGGCCGCGCGTCTCGCAGGTGGCGCAGCAATGGTTCCGCGCCCACCGCTACCAGGACTACCTTTATCTGCACGGGCTCGGCGTCGAGATGGCGGAGGCGCTGGCGGAATTCATCCACAAGCGCATCCGCGCCGAGCTCGGCCTTGCCGGCGAGGACGCCGGCGCCATCGACGCGCTGCTCGCCCAGGGCTATTGCGGCCGCCGCTATTCCTTCGGCTATCCGGCCTGCCCGCGGCTGGAGGACCAGGCGCCGCTGTTCGAACTTTTGCAGGCCGACCGCATTGGCGTCAGCCTGTCGGAGGAATTCCAGATCCATCCCGAGCAGTCGACCTCGGCGCTGGTCATCCACCATCCGCGCGCGCGCTATTTTACGGTCTGACAGCCGCCTGGCGCTGCACCAGGCGCTGGCGTCACGAGGTCACGCCGTGGCGGTCATGGTTGTTGGTCCGGCGGTCGCCGGCGAGCCAGCGCTTGAGCTCGGCGTGGCAATCCTTGAGCCGCATGGCGTTGATCTCATCGACCTCGGGATGATCGATGGTGAACTCGACTTTTAGGCCGTCCGGGCTCGCCGTGTAGATCGACTTGCAGTAGCCGTGATCGGTCTCGCGCAACGGCAGGCCGGCGGCCCGGATGCGGCGGGCGATCTCGTCATAGGTTTGCTCGTCGACCAGCATGGCGAAATGCTGGCCGGTATCCGGGCGCACCGCCCGCAGCGCCTCGTAGGCGTCGGCATCGGCGTACTGGAAGAAGGCGAGCGCCGCGCCGTCGGCCAGCGCATAGAACGTGTGGCAGTAGTCAATCTCGCGGTCCACCGTGGTGTTGTAGGCGCGCTCGCACCAGGTCGCCACCAGCGGCATGCCGATGACGTCCTCCCAGAATTTTCGGTTCTCTTCCTGGTCCTTGACGACGAAAGCATAGTGATGCAGCCGCTTCGGCAGCGTCGTGAGCGCGTTCGGCTGGGCCTGTGCGTGAACGTTCATCGCTTCCTCCCTCACGGGCGCGCGCGCCCGCCTGGCGATCGACCGGCCGCGACCGCATGGGCGGCCGGCGCGGTCGATCTTGATAGTAATAGTCATTCCTAAAAGCTATTTTAGCGCATTTCTTGGCGAAGTGGAAACCGGTTCGCCGCAGAAAATGCGGCGAGACGCAATACGAAATCCGGCTATAGCGGGATGATTTCAGGCATGCTTATTGCGTCCCACACGCTGTCATCGCGAGCCCCCGCAGGGGGCGTGGCGATCCCCTGTTGTATGGATGGCTTCGGCGGG
>DATBWJ010000359.1:0-2908 GCA_036514935.1 Xanthobacteraceae bacterium | reverse complement strand
AGCGCGGCTCGCCTTCTATGGCAGGCGGACCATCACGCTGGCCGCAGTGCCGCGGGCATCCATGACCGTCACGCGCGCAAATCCGGGTCCATCGGGCGCGGCGAACAGCGTCCGCTTGGCGCTGGTGGCGACCGGCGCGCCGTTGACCAATACCGTGAAAGGCGCCACCCCGCCGGCGATCTTGACCGCCATGGCCTCGGCGCGCTGCCCGCCAGCGGCACTATCGAGACGGGCGCCGTCCGGCGGAAACAGGATGCGCAGCGCGCGCTCCGGCTCGCTCGCTCCGCCGGCAGCGGGAAACTGCCGCAGGGGCAGCGGTAGCTTGGCGCTCGATGCCAGTAATGCGCCGTTGGGAGCGCGTGGCAGCGGCGCGATCAGCCTGCCGTTGCGGGCAAAGGCCTCGAATAGCAGGGGCGCGGCGACCGCGCGGCCGACGAGGCCGGGGACCGGCGCGCCGTCCGGCCGGCCGACCCATACGCCGACCGTGGAACGGCCGTCGAAGCCGATCGCCCAGGCGTCGCGCGAGCCGTAGCTCGTGCCGGTCTTGTAGGCGATACGCCCGCCGGCGGCGTTGTCCGGCGGCGGCGTGCCGCGCAAAATGCTGCCGACGTACCAGGCGGCGACCGGCTCCATCAGCCGGCGGGCAGGCGCGCCGTCGCCGCTAGGGCGCTCCACGAGGGGCACCGTGGCGCCGAGCCGCGCGAGGCCAGCATAGAGCGTCACCAGGTCGACCAGCCTCGTGCCGACCCCGCCGAGCCCCATGGCGAGACCTGGGACCTCGCCTTTCGGCAGGACGAGCGGGGCGCCGGCCTGCGCGAGGCGCGCCACAAGGCGGCTCGATCCGACCTTGTCCAGCACGGCCACCGCCGGCACGTTGAGCGAGAGTTGCAGCGCCTTGCGCACGCTCACCACGCCCTGGAAGCTCAGGTCGAAGTTTTCCGGCGCATAGCTGCCGTAGCGGGCCGGGCGGTCCTCGATCAGGGTTTCCGGGTGGATGAGGCCGTCCTCGAAGCCGATGCCGTAGATGAACGGCTTGAGGGTGGAGCCGGGCGAGCGCAGGGCGCGCGTCATGTCGATCTGGCCGGCGCGGCGCGCGTCAAAATAGTCCGCCGATCCGACCTTGGCCCGCACTTCGCCGCTCGCGTGATCGACCGCGAGGATCGCGACGGAGACATCGGGGCCGAGCGCCTGGGCGCGCGCGCGCGCCAGGTCCTCAAGGCTCTTCTGCCACCCCGCATCGAGGGTGAGCCGGTGCCGACGCCCGGAACGTGCCTGCGCCACCGCAGCGGCTGCGTGGGGTGCGAGCATCGGCATCGCCTGGCGAACCGCCGGCAGCGCTTCGGCCTTCGCGCGGGCGATTTCATCCGCCGCCACGCCGCCGGCCGCCGCAATTCGGTCGAGCACGCGGTCGCGGGCGATGCGCGCAGCCGCGGGCGAGCGATCGGGCCGGCGCGATTCCGGCGACTGCGGCAGGGCGACGAGCAGCGCCGCCTCGCCGAGCGTGAGGCGCCGCGGCTCCTTGCCGAAATAGGCGAGCGCGGCCGCGCGCACGCCTTCGAGATTGCCGCCATAGGGCGCGAGGCTCAGATAGAGCGCGAGCACCTCGTTCTTGCCGAGCGCGCGCTCAAGCGCGAGCGCGCGCGCGATCTGGCGCAGCTTCGCGCCAAACGAGCGCTCCGCGCGCGGCTCGAGCAGGCGCGCGACCTGCATGGTGAGGGTGGAGCCGCCCGAAACGACGCGGCCATGGTGGACCAATTGCAGCGCTGCGCGCGCGAGCGCCACGAAATCGACGCCGCCGTGGGCATGAAAGCGCTTGTCCTCGTAGGCCACGAGCATGTCGAGATAGCGCCGGTCGACGTCGGCGGCGCGCGCGCGCAGCCGCCAGCGCCCCTCGCTCGTGGCAAACGGCCGCAGCAAGCGGCCCTCGCGGTCGACAACCTCCTGCGAGAACTCGAGCCCGTCGCCAAGCGGCGCCGGCCCGAGCGAGAGGAACCACGCGCCAGCGATGGCGAGCAGCACGGGGCCGAGCACCGCCGCCGCGACCGCAAGCCGCCGGCGACCGCCCTCGGCATCCTGCGGGGCGGCCGGTGCGCCCTGCGCGCGGGCGGGGGCAAGAGTCATGGGCGCTACTTCGTCACTTCGACGGTGCCGGTGGCGGTGCGGCCAAAGCGGTCCGGCCGGTACATGTCCTCCACATAAGCCTGCGGCAGCGTGTAGCGACCCGGCGCGACCGCGCGCACGACGTAGGCCACGGTGAACACCGCCGGGCTCTCGCTGCTGCGCTCGAAGGCCGCAGCGAAGCGGTCGTCACGGAACTCGGCGTGGACCGGCTCGCCGGCCTCATCAATCCACGGCAGCGCGCCGGCATCGCCCGAGGACACCAGGCGCGGATTGTCGATCTCAAAGCCCGCGGGCAGTGGGTCGACGAGGAGGATGCGGCCGTAATGCGGCTGCGGCTCGGTCACCTTGAGCACGACCGCAAGGCGCGCGTTCTGTCTAACGCGCGAGACATCGACCTTCTCGCCGGCCAGCGTGTAGTAGTGCCGCTCGATTCTAAAACCGCGCTCGGCCGGCGGCTCCGCAACAAGCGGCGCGCCGCTGACCGAGACGACCGCCTGCACCGTCGCCTCGCCGGCGTTCTCGATGCGGATCGCAGTGGCGAGTTCCGCCGCGCTGAACGTGCGGTAGAGCGCGCTCTCGCGCGCCTCACCGGCCACGCGCAGCAAGACGCGTGTCTGCCTACCGAGCGAGCGCGCCGCCAGCACCATCCAGGCGTTCTCCTGCGTCGAGGTGTAGGTCGCTGCCGCGCGCGCGGTCTCGACCCGCGCCACGGCGCCGACGATGGTCGGCTGCGGCGCGCCGCCTTCGGCCGCAAGCGCAACGAGGCCGGCTGCATCGCGCAGCGTCG
>DATBWJ010000358.1:0-9319 GCA_036514935.1 Xanthobacteraceae bacterium | reverse complement strand
CCCCGCCGATCGTCCGGGCAGGTCTTGGCCGCGACGACGGGGGCACTCGCGATGGCGCATTGCCCGCAGGAGCGCAGGCGAAGGGGTTCTACTGCGCGCGCAGGCGCTGGATGCCCTGGCGCGCCGGGATGCTGTCGGGCATGATCGTCAAGGCCCGTTCGTAGTCGCGCTGGGCGAGGTCCGGCTCGCCGGCCATCTCGTAGGCGTGGGCGCGCCATAGGCGGGCATTGAGGGCATCGGGGTCGAAGCCGAGGGCCCGATCGAGATCGCGGATCGCCCCGTCATAGTTGCCCGCCTGAAGGCGGACATAGCCGCGGCCGGCGAAGGCGAAAAACCGATCCGTCCGCTCTTTCAGGCCGAGCGCAAGGGCCTTTTCGTAGTCGGCGCCGGCCTCGCTCATCATCTTCAGGTTCACGTAGGCTTCGGCACGGGCCAGATAGAGCGTGGCGTCACCGGGTCCAAGCTTGATGGCCTCGCTGTAGAAGTTGACTGCGTTCACGAAGTCGCGCGCCGCTACCAGCACGCGCCCGGCGCCATACAGATAGCGCGGGTTCTTTCGATCGTACCGCGAGGCGGCGAGAAAGTCGCCAAGCGCGTCCGCGAAACGGTTGCGTCGCAGGTAGAAATAGCCGCGGTCGACCAACGACTGCGGATCGAATGGCTTGATATTGAATATTGCGGTGAGGTCCGCCTCGGCCTTGTCGAGTACACTGAGCTGCTCGTAGAGCGCGGCGCGTTGTTTCAGCAGCGCGCGGATGTTGCCGCCGGACGCAAGCTCCTTGTCGATGGCTTGTTGGTAGATCCTGAGCGCGAGCTCGAACTGCTTGTTGCTCTCCGCCTTGTGCGCTTCCTGGATTCTCTGGATGAGATACTCAGAAAGCGACGCGCGCGCGGCGCTCGCTGCGGCCACGGCGAGGAGCGCCGCGAGCCCGGCGAATGTCAACCACCAGCAACGCAGAATCATCGCCATGCCACCGCCATGGTTCGCCGCGCGCATGAGAACACGCGATCGGCCGACTTTCGCTGCCGCAGACCAACAGCATTCAGTCTTTCTCCGGAAAGCGTTAACGTTTCAGAAATGATGTGCAGCGCATGCGTGCGGCCGGCCTCGCCGCACCGGCAGCGTTGCACGGCCTCGATGAATGGCCTGCGCGCGGAGGCGAAAACGAGGACCGCCTCAGCCGTCGCGCTTGAGCACGCGCACTTCCTGAGGGCCGCGGATGTCGTACGTGATGCCCGCCCAGGTTGTGCGCGTCATCCATAGCGCCGACCAGCCATAGGCGGCACTCATGACCGTCGCGAGCGGCGAGACCAGGGGATCGAGGCGCAGGTAGCCCATGTTCTCCGCAAGCCCCGCCTTTCCCCACAGCCGCCTGACCAGACGCGCCCGGCCGGCGGCGCGCACCACCAGGAGGGCCAGCGCGGCGGCAAGAATTGCGAGGGCGTTCAAGCGCAACGCGAGCGCGCCTAGCAGGCACGCGATCCATCCGGCCGCTGAAAAGGATACCGCGGCGACAGTCAAGCCGTAGGTCGCCGGCATGTGCACGCGCACGAGCATGTACCAGCGCCGCACCTGTGCGGTGACGTCGCCGAAGCCGTCAGTCCGGATCGCCGTGCGCAGCAGCAGTTCGCGCGGCGCCACGATCCTGCACCCGGCCCGCTGGGCCACATTGGTGAGCTGCAGGTCCTCGCTCAGCGTGCCACGCCACTCCTCCGCCATGCCGAGCGCCATGAATTTTTCGCGCCGGATGGCAATCGAACCTCCCCAGGCGGCGTTGAGCAACGGCAGCCGCGGAATGGTGGCGACGGAGGCGGCCATGGATGTGAGCGCATAGCTCGCCAGTTTGCGGTCCTTCGTGACCAGCCACGGGAAGCCCGAGACCAGGTCGGCCGTGCCTTCCACCAGCGGTGCGATCAGGCGTTTCAGCCAGTCACGCTCCGGCCAGATGTCCGCATCGGCGAGGACGAGAATTTCGTCATCCGACGAGAGCTCGGCGAGCGCGGCGCGTAGATTGGTGGTTTTCTGGCCTTCGTCGACGAGATGCAAAGCCACCACCAGCGTGACGCGATCGGGCGCAAGCGCGCGGCACTTCTCGATCGCTGATACGGCCGGGTCGTCGGCCGCCTCGACGGCGAAAATGACCCGGAATGCGGGATAGTCCTGCTCAAACAACCGCGCCAGGAACTCGTCGAGCTCGAAGTCGTGGCCCTTGACCGGCACGAGGATCGCAACGCGCGGGAAGCGTTGGAGCACGACCGGGCGCCCCAGCCCGACCGTGAACAGCCAGACGAGACCGACACCGATCGCTTGCGTGACGAGCCAGACGAGCAGGAACGATGTCAACATGACGCCGACGCAAGGGCAGACAGGCAAGATGCTCTACCGCCGGCGGCCTGGCAGCGCAACGAGTAGCCGGTGCCGTCGACGGACAGCCGGGATTGCCCAATGCAGCGCATCGCCAGTTTCAACCGAAAAGCCATGCCGGCCGAGAGCCAAACGCACGCGTCGGGTCGCCGCGCAGGCGGGCCGCCGACGGCTGGCTAAAGGACGCGCGGGCGCCGCCGGGTGGACGTGGCGCCGCGAGCGGACTTTGTACCCGCCTTCATCCAACCGCGCGCACCGTTCATGACGAATGCAAAAAATCACGATACCTGATGAACTTGTTGCACTGCGAAGGATTGACTTCTGGCAATCGCCCACTATGTTCCCGGCAACGGTTGAAACGGTTGAGAAGATTCGACCGCCCTTTTCCGCGCATCCTCCGTGTTCTTCACCGGCGCGGTTCGAGAACCGGGCGGTCCAAACTTGAGGGCTTATGTCCTTTTCCCATCTCGGTCTGTCCGAAAAAGTTCTCGCCGCGGTTGCCGCGGCCGGTTACACCACCCCGACCCCAATCCAAGATCAGGCCATCCCGCACGTGTTCGCGGGGCGCGACGTGCTCGGCATTGCCCAGACCGGCACCGGCAAGACGGCTGCCTTCGTGCTGCCGATGCTGACCAAGCTGGAGCAGGGGCGCGCCCGCGCGCGCATGCCCCGCACGCTGATCCTGGAGCCCACGCGCGAGCTGGCCGCGCAGGTCGAGGAAAGCTTTGCCAAGTATGGCGTCAACCACAAGCTCAATGTCGCGCTGATCATCGGCGGCGTGTCGTTCGACGATCAGGACGTGAAGTTGGTGCGCGGCGTCGACGTGCTGATCGCCACGCCGGGTCGCCTGCTCGATCATTTCGGGCGCGGGCGGCTTCTCCTCACCGGCGTCGAGCTCCTCGTCATCGACGAAGCCGACCGCATGCTCGACATGGGCTTCATCCCGGACATCGAGCGCATCTGCAAGCTGGTGCCGTTCGCGCGCCAGACGCTGTTCTTTACCGCCACCATGCCCCCCGAGATCCGGCGGATCACCGAGCAGTTCCTGCACAACCCGGTGCGCGTCGAGGTCTCCCGTCCGGCGACGACGGTCAGCACCACGTCGCAGCAGCTCGTGCGCAGCGGTCGTGAACCGCGCGAGAAGCGCGAGACGCTGCGCCGCCTGGTCCGCTCGGCCGAAGGCCTGAAGAACGCCATCGTCTTCTGCAATCGCAAGAGCGAGGTCGCAACGCTTTATCGCTCGCTGCTGCGTCACGGCTTTTCCGCGATCGCCCTGCACGGCGACATGGACCAGGCGGCCCGCACGGCCGCGCTCGACAGCTTCCGCCGCGGCGAGATCACTCTGCTGGTGGCCTCCGACGTGGCCGCGCGCGGGCTTGATATTTCCGACGTCAGCCACGTCTATAATTTCGACGTACCCCACCATCCCGACGACTACGTCCACCGCATCGGCCGCACCGGCCGCGCCGGCCGCGCGGGAGCCGCCGTCACCATCGTCGCTCCGGCGGACGGCAAGGCGGTGGCCGCCATCGAAAGACTCATCGGCCAGACCATCCCGTGGGCCGGCGAGCCGGCCGCCCGGGAACAAGAAGCGCCAGCGCGCGAGCGCGCTGCACCGCGCCATCGACCGCCGGCGCGGGGCACAGGCCGACGGGGCTCCAAATCGGCAAGCGGACCGGATCGCCGTCAACGCGCCAGCGAGGATAGCTCGCACCTGCCCGCCTTTCTGCTCCGCCCGGTTCCACTCAAGGCCTGAACACCCCCACCGACCCGCGCCCGTGGCCGGCATCCGTCGAGAGATGCCTGAGCAGTGATGGCGCGCCACCTCGTGCCGGCTGATCGATCAGCGGTTGTGATGGGCTATCAGGCGCATTTACCTCGCATTTATCCACCCTCGCTATGCTGCGGCCCCGATATACGCCATCCGTCCAGCGCGGGGGTTGCGATGGCACGCCCCAGAGTAAATCGATGACGATGCAGCCCGAAGATCACGATTCCAGCGTGGCCATCGCCGAGCTGGCGCTCAATCAGATCAAGGCGCTCAGGCAATCGGCTGGTCCGCGCAACTACGAGGTTTGGTACAACTACGCCTCCGGGCACCATCCGTCGGTCAATCAGCTCATCAACGAGCTGATGGCGGCCAACAACGGCCGGCTCACGCAGGTCGATATCGAACGCATCTACGAGAAGTACTTCTCGCCATTCCGGACGCCCGAGCGGATCGACAGCGCCGCATCCAAGTTCATGGAGCAGCTCGATCTGGTCATGAACATGATCGACACCGCCTCCGACGCGGCGACGAAGAACACCGAGAACCTGGCCGACGTCAATTATCGCCTGCGCACGACCACCGATCGCGATGCCGTGCGCTCGATCATCGATAGCCTGGTGCGCACGGCCAAGGACATAGAGTCGACCAACAAAGCGCTCGAGACCAGCCTCAAGACCTCCAAGCAAGAGATCAAGCAGCTCCACGCCCACCTTGAATCGGTGCGCAATGAAAGCCTCACCGACCCGCTCACCACGCTGGCCAACCGCAAGTGCTTCGAGGATGCATTCACCCACGCGATCATCGATTCCAGCACCACCGGCGAACCGTTGTCGCTGATGATGGCGGATATCGATCATTTCAAGAACTTCAATGACACCTTTGGCCATCTGATCGGCGATCAGGTGCTCCGCCTGGTGGCGCTCGCGCTCAAACAGAACGTCAAGGGCCGCGACATCGCCGCGCGCTACGGCGGGGAGGAATTCGCGGTGGTACTGCCCGAGACCTCGCTGCGCGACGCGACCACCGTCGCCGAGCAGATCCGCCGCGCGGTCATGAGCAAGGAATTGATGAAGCGCTCGACCGGCGAGAATCTCGGCCGCGTGACGGTGTCAATCGGGGTTGCCACGCTGCGCCGCAACGAGTCCAGCGGCAAGCTGATCGAGCGCGCCGACGCCTGCCTTTACGCCGCCAAGCGCAATGGCCGCAACCGCGTGATCGGGGAGACCGACATCGAGGTCGCCTCAAGCATACAGTCGCAGGTGGCGTGAGGCTCCGCGTCGCGCTGGCGGATTTGATCTGCGCGGAATTCCCATTCTTCAATCTGTGGCCCGGCGCCGGCTCGGAGCCGCCGGTCGTTGGCGTCCGTTATTGGCGCGCCGCCGGGACGGCCGCCGCGACGACGCCGCCCGCAGCGCGGCGCCGAAGGCCAGCTCGGCCCACTGGGCGAGTTCGTCCGGGTCGTCGTAGAGCCGGTCCGGCATGCGCCAGAACGACATTTCAACGGGTTGTCCGGACCTGCCGAGGTAGGTGAATGGCGTCGAGCCTGCCTGCGAGAACGCGGCCACCGTCCGAGCGTCGGTCTTGAGATAGACAACGCCGTCGGAGACCAGCGCAAACATCACCCCATCGACGTAGATGCCCGCGCCACCAAACATTCGGCGCACCGTCACCGGGCGAAATGGCGCAAACAGTTCGTAAATGTGGGCGGGGGTCATCGCGGTTGCTTTCTCGGTGGCTTCCTGCGCTCGGCGGGACGCCAACCTACGAGATTGCCGAGCATGCTGGCTCAGCGGCGGATCGCCGCCGAACGGCCGCCCTATGGTCAGGCCTCGATGCCCGTTGCGCTCTTCGCCGGCGCCAGCGTCACCGACTCGCCGCAGCCGCATGCGGCGGTCTGGTTGGGGTTGTTGAACACGAACCCAGCCGACAGCTTGTCGCCCCGGAAGTCCATTTCGGTGCCGAGCAGGAACAGCACCGCCTTGGGATCGATGAACAGGCGCACGCCCTTGTCGACGACGACCTCGTCCGTCGGATCGGCGACCTCGGCATAGTCCATCGTATAGGACATGCCCGCGCAGCCGCCGTTGCGGACGCCGACGCGCACGCCCGCGATCGCACGGTCGGCGTGCGCCATGATGTCCCTGATACGGACAGCAGCAGCTTCCGTGAGGCGCATCACCTGTGGTCGCGGGCGGGCAGTCGTCATGTCATCTCTCGCCAGGTTCAAGGCCGGCAGGATATGCCCTTAAGATAGCAACGAATTGACACCTGTGAAGGGGCACCGTCGTCACCGCACCAAGCTCACCCATCTTCCCGGCCTCACCACATATTGAGCATGACCCGCGCCTCGTCCGACATGCGGCTCGGGTCCCACGGTGGATCCCATACGATGTTGACCGTCACCGCCCCAATCCCCGGGACGCTGGCGACGGCATTCTCGACCATGGCCGGCAGCTCCTGCGCCGAGGGGCAGTTCGGCGTGGTCAATGTCATGTCCACCGTCACCGACCGGTCTTCGCTGATGTCGATCTTGTAGATGAGGCCGAGCTCGTAGATATCGGCCGGGATCTCCGGGTCGTACACGGTCTTGAGCGCATTCACGATGTCATCGGTCAGCCGGGTGACGTCATCCGGCACGCCCGTACCAGAAATGGACGACGTCGCCTGGGCGGGGTCGGGCTCGGAAGCGGCAAGAGCCGATTGGTCCTTGACGTACTCGTTCATGCGAAGATGCTCTGTGCCTTGATGAGGGCCTGCGCGAGGACATCGACTTCCTCGCGCGTGTTGTAGAGCGCAAACGACGCGCGACAGGTCGCCGTCAGCCCAAAGCGAGCGAGCAGCGGCATCACGCAGTGCGTGCCCGCGCGGACGGCGACCCCGGCGCGGTCGATCACGGTCGCAACGTCGTGCGGATGCGCGCCCTTCATCTCGAATGAAACGATGGGACCCTTCTCCTTCGCTGTCCCGATGATGCGCAGCGAATTGATCTCGCCGAGCCGCTCGTGGGCGTAGCGCACCAGCTTGTCTTCGTACGCCCGGATGCGCGCCTTGCCGATTGAGTCGATGTAATCGAGCGCCGCGCCCAGTCCGATCGCCTGCACGATCGCCGGCGTGCCGGCCTCGAACTTGTGTGGTGGGTCGCCGTAGGTGATGTGATCCTCGAATACCTCACGGATCATCTCGCCGCCGCCGTTGAACGGCGGCATGGCGGCGAGGTGCTGGTGCTTGCCGTAAAGCACGCCAATTCCGGTCGGGCCGTAGAGCTTGTGACCCGTGCAGACATAGAAATCGCAACCGAGATCGCTCACGTCGATTTCGACATGCACCGCGGCCTGGGCGCCGTCGATCAGCACCGGGATGCCGCGCGCATGAGCGAGCCGCACCACCTCCTTCACCGGCACGATGGTGCCCAGCGCATTCGACATGTGCGTGATCGCCACCATCTTCGTGCGCGCCGACAGCAGCTTCTCGAACTCGTCCAGCAGGAAATTGCCATCGTCGTCGACCGGCGCCCACTTGATGACGGCGCCGTGACGCTCGCGCAGGAAATGCCAAGGCACGATGTTGGAATGGTGCTCCATGATCGAGAGCACGATCTCGTCCCCCGCCTTGATGCGGTCGCGGCCGAAGGTGTAGGCGACAAGGTTCACCGCCTCGGTGGCGTTGCGGGTGAAGACGATCTCTTCCAGGCGCCCGGCGTTGAGAAACGCGCGCACCTTCTCGCGCGCGCCCTCGTAGGCCTCGGTCGCGGCATTGGCGAGATAGTGCAGCCCGCGATGGACGTTGGCGTATTCCGACGTGTAGGCCTGGTTGAGGCGATCGAGCACCGCCTTCGGCTTCTGCGCCGAGGCAGCATTGTCGAGGTAGACGAGCGGCTTGCCGTAAACCTGCATCGCGAGGATGGGGAACTCCTCACGGATACGGCCGACGTCGTAGGCGCCGTTGCTCACCGCCGGGTGCATCATCCTCTCGCTCCCAGCCATCGCGCCGCGGCAAACCTGAGCGCGTCTCGCACTCCCTCGTGCGCGACGGTGTCTATCGCCTCGCCCACGAAGGCCTCGACCAGCAGCGCCTCGGCTTGCCTTGCCGGGATGCCGCGCGCCATCAGGTAGAATTTCAGATCCTCGTCGAGCGCCCCGGCGGTGGCGCCGTGGCCGCACTGCACGTCGTCGGCGAAAATTTCGAGTTCCGGTTTGTTGTCAGCCTCGGCATCTTGCGACAGCAGCAGCGCCCGCGTCATCATGCGCGCGTCGGTTCGCTGCGCCTGCGGGCGAACGATAATCTTGCCCTGGAACACCCCGCGGCTCTCCTCGTCGAGCACCGACTTGAACAGCTCGCGGCTGGTGCAGCCGCCGACGGCGTGGTCGAGCACGAGCGTGGTGTCGGCATGTTGACGCCGACGCAGGAGGTTCACTCCGGACAATTGAAGGGTCGAATCCCTGCCCCTGCAGGTCACGAAGAGCTGGTTGCGCACGATCGCCCCGCCGATGGTGAAGGTAAAGTGGCCGAACCGCGCGTCCTGCCCGATCATCGCGTTGAGGGTCGAAATGTGCAGCGCCGCGTCGCCCTCCGCGGTGATCTTGATGTGATCGACCATGGCGCCCTCGCCGACCACGAGATCGAGTGCGGTATTGACCTGGTAGTCGATGCCATCGGGACCTTCATGGCTCTCCACCAGCGTCGCCCGCGCGCCGGCCTCGACGACGACATGGGAGCGGGTGAATTGGGCGGTGGCCTTCCCAGCGCCGTGGGCGAACACGAGATGAATGGGTCGCGCGACGGCGACATCCCGCGCGATTCGAACGACGGCGCCGTCCGACATGAACGCGGTGTTGAGCGCGTGCGCAACATCTTCACAGGCCGCGCCATCCGCGCCCGCCGCGGCGAGGTTCTCGCTCCGCGCCAGCGCAGCGGCGAGCGAGCCGACCGACACGCCCGCAAGCGCGCTCTGGTCGCAAAGCTCTGGTACGAACACCCCGTCGATGAAGACGAGGCGGTGGGCGTGCAGGCCGGCAAGCAGCGCTCCGGCCGATTTGGCGCGCTGTTTGGCCTCGGCATCCGGCGGCGGCGCCAGCGGCTTGGCCTCGCGCATCAGCGCGCGCAAGTCGGTGTATTTCCATTCCTCGATCCGCCGGTGCGGCAGGCCAAGCGCATCGAAACGACCGAATGCCGCCTCACGCAGC
>DATBWJ010000357.1:0-3611 GCA_036514935.1 Xanthobacteraceae bacterium | reverse complement strand
CCCCCTCCCGCAAACGGGAGGGGGAGAGGGCAAAGCAAGCGCGAGCCTCGCGAGCGTTTGCGCGGGTGAGGGGGGGGGTCGACTGAGGGCTGGCACATCGTGGGATTTGTATGATTCATCAGGCCGGTTCGTGGCCGGGCGCGGCCGACCTTCTCCTATGAGAAGCAGCGCATGGCCGAGAACGTATAGACCCGGCGCTCGCCCAGCACGTGGGCAGTGAACCGGCGCGTGCCGAAGACGCGCACGAAGGCGCGGTCGCGGATGTCGAGACCACCGGCAAAAGCGCCGAAGGCTGGCATCACCACGCGGACGGCATCGGCGGCGAAGCAGCGCCGCACGATGGCGCGCCCGCGCCAGACCACCCGTGCCGACGGATGGAGGTGGCCGGCAACCTCGCCGGCGGCGCCGGCCGGCTCGTGGCGGAAGGTGAGCGCGCCCAGGCTGAGCGATGGCGCGAACGCGCCGCCAATGTGCGCGGACGGGTGAGGGTCGTGGTTGCCGGCGATCCAGATCCAGTCGCGGCCGCGCTGGAGCTGAGCGAGGCGGGCACGGTCGGAAGGGACAAGCCGCGCCGGGCCGCCGCCGTCGTGGAAGCTGTCGCCCAGCGCCGCCACCGCACGCGGGGCGTAGCGCGCGATCAGTTTGGCGAGGCTGGCAAGCGTCGCGGCGGTATCGTAGGGCGGCAGCAGTATTCCGCGCCGGGCGAAGCTCGAGCCTTTTTCGAGATGGAGATCGGCGACCACCAGCAAGCGCTCCTCCGGCCAGTAAAGCGCGCCCGCAAGATCAGCAACGAGCGCAACCCCGGCAACGGTGAGCGCGCCGGCGGTGCCGCCGGCCTCATGGTGCCGCTCGCCGGCATGGCCGGCGTCCCGCTGCGCGCTATTGCGGCCCGGCACCCATCGCCTCCCTCACCAGCTCCTGTTCCGCTTCCGCGAGCAGCGCGTCGGACGCCTCGCCATAGACCGATTCGGCGCCGATCTCGAGCAGCACCGGCACGGCGAGCGGCGAGACCCGATCGAGCGCCTTATGAACGATTCGGCCCCGGATGCGCGAGAGCATGGCGCCCAGGCGGCGAATATCGAGCGCCCCGGTGGCCGCATCTGCGCGCGCGGCGCGCAGCAGCAGGTGATCGCCCTGGTGCCGGCGCAGCACGTCATAGATGAGGTCGGTCGACACGGTCATCTGGCGGCGCGTCTTTTCCTCGCCCGGGAAACGCCGCTCGACCAGTCCGGAGATGATGGCGCAGGTGCGAAACGTGCGCCGCATCAGCGCCGATTCGGCGAGCCAGGCCTCGAGATCATCGCCCAGCATGTCCTCCTCGAACAGGGCGGCGAGCGACAGCTCGCCCAGCCGGATGGCGCGCGCGATATCGCCGAGGCTCCAGACCGCCAGCGCGTATTCGTTGGCGACGAAGCCGAGCGGGCGCAGGCGCAGGCGCTCAAGCCGGCGCGTGAGCAGCATGCCGAGCGTTTGGTGCGCGAGCCGCCCCTCGAACGGGTAGCAGACGAAATAGCTCTTGTCGGCGCGCGGAAAGGTCTCGACCAGGAGTTCGCCGGTGTCGGGGATGAGCGAGCGCGACTTTTGGATGTGGAGCCATTCGCGCACCTGCGCCGGCAGTGCGCCCCACGCCGCCGGCTCGGCGATGAGCCTGCGCACGCGCTCGGCCAGATAGGTCGACAGCGGGAACTTGCCGCCCTCGTAGGAGGGAATCGTGGGGTCGTCGTCCGCCGCGCGCGAGACATAGACCTCGTCCTCGACCAGCGCCTCGTAGCGCAGGATTTCGCCCGAGAACACGAAGGTGTCGCCGGGCGAGAGCATTTCGATGAAGTATTCCTCGACCTGGCCGAGAAGCTTGCCACCGCGCGCGATCGGGCCGGTGTAGCCGTGGCGCGCCGCGCGCGTGCGCACCAGCCGCACCTTCAGCATGTCGGCCTCCACGATGGTGCCGACATTCATGCGGTAGCGCTGGGCGATGCGCGGGTGCGCGACGCGCCAGCGGCCGTCCTTCATCTGCCGGATCTTGGCGAAGCGCTCGTAGACTTTCAGCGAGTAGCCGCCGGTGGCCACGAAGTCGACGACATCGTCAAAATCGCGCCGCGCAAGACCGGCATAGGGTGCGGCCTGGCGCACCTCCGCAAAGAGCTCGTCGGCGAGAAACGGCGCGCCGCAGGCGCAGCCGAGCACATGCTGGGCAAGGACGTCGAGCGCGCCGACACGCGCGGGCGGGGTGTCCTGCGCGTTGTCGGCGATGGCGTCGATCGCCGCCGTGCATTCCAGCACTTCGAAGCGATTGGCGGGCACCAGCACGCCGCGCGAGGGCTCCTCCATGCGGTGGTTGGCGCGGCCGATGCGCTGGATGAGCCGGCTCGCGCCCTTCGGCGCGCCGACATTGACGACGAGGTCGATGTCGCCCCAGTCGACGCCGAGGTCGAGCGAGGACGTGCACACGACTGCGCGCAGGCGGCCGGTTGCCATCGCGCCCTCGACCTTGCGGCGCTGCGCCGCATCGAGCGAGCCGTGGTGGAGGGCGATGGCGAGCCCCTCGTCGTTGAGGCGCCACAGCTCCTGGAAAATCATCTCGGCCTGCATGCGGGTGTTGACGAATACCAGGGTGGTCTTGTGGCGCGCGATCAGCGCGTAGATCTCGTTGAGCGCGTGGCGCGCCGAATGGCCGGCCCACGGCAGCTCGTCGCTGGTGTCGAGCATAGTGACGATGGGCGCTGCGCCGCCCGCGGCGACGAGAAGGTCCGCCCGCGCCTCGCCGCCCGGCGGCTGCGGCACCAGGTAGCGGCAAAGATCGCCTGGCTCGGCGACCGTCGCGGAAAGGCCGACCGTCGTCACGGTCGGCGCGATGCGGAAAAGCCGCGCGAGGCCGAGCGCGAGAAGATCGCCGCGCTTGGAGGTGACGAGCGCGTGCAATTCGTCGAGCACCACGCGGCGCAGGGTGGAGAACAGGTAGGGCGCGTCGGGCGAGGCCAACAGCAGCGCCACCTGCTCCGGCGTGGTGAGCAGGATGTCGGGCGGATCGCGGCGCTGTCGCAGGCGCTTGGTGGCCGGCGTGTCGCCGGTGCGCGTCTCCACGCGCACCGGCAATCCCATTTCCGCGATCGGCCGTTCCAGGTTGCGGGCGATGTCGACGGCCAGCGCCTTGAGCGGGGAGATGTAGAGCGTGTGCAGCCCGTTCTGCTCCCCGCCCCACCCCCGCCGCGCTTGCGCCGTCGGACCGGGGAAGGGAGCAGGTCGCGCTCGGGGCGCGGTCTTGCATAGTTGATGTCGTTCGCTCAGCTCCACCAGCGTCGGCAGAAATCCGGCGAGCGTCTTGCCGGCGCCGGTTGGCGCGATCAAGAGCGTCGAGCGCCCGGCTTGCGCCTTGGCCAAAAGCTCCAACTGGTGCGCGCGCGGCGTCCATCCGCGCGCGAGGAACCAGCGGGCGAAGACGTCCGGCAGTACGGACGCCGTCGGGACAAGCGTGGAAACGGACATGTGGCCAGAAGTACCGCCGCCGCTGCCGGATGTCATCGCCCTGCGGTGGGCCGCACGTTTCGGGAGCGCGAGGAGGCCCGGCGCCGGAATGCCGCGTCCGTTATGCTATAGCGGGGTGCCCGCGGGTC
>DATBWJ010000356.1:0-4121 GCA_036514935.1 Xanthobacteraceae bacterium | reverse complement strand
AGCCGGGGCGCGACGCTCGATGTCACCGAAATGCAGCCATGCCCGCCGTGGGCCATGAAGCCGAGGGCAGTGATGTCCTCTCCCGAAAGCTGATTGAACTCCGGCCCCATGGCCGCGCGCTGCTGCGAGACGCGGGCCATGTTGGCGGTGGCATCCTTGACGCCGGCGATGTTCTTGAGCTCGAACAGCCGTCTCATCGTGTCGGTGGAAATGTCGACCACCGAGCGCGCCGGGATGTTGTAGATGATGATCGGAATCCCAATGGCGTCGTTGATCGCCTTGAAGTGCTGGTAGAGCCCCTCCTGCGTCGGCTTGTTGTAATAGGGGGCAACCACCAGCACCGCGTCGGCCCCGACCTTCTCCGCGTGCTGCGCCAGCTCGACCGCCTCCCTGGTCGAGTTCGAGCCCGCGCCCGCAATCACCGGCACCCGCCGTCTCACCTGGTCGACGCACCACTCCACGACCTGCTTGTGCTCGTGGTGCGACAGAGTCGGGCTTTCGCCGGTGGTGCCGACCGGGACGAGGCCATGGGTGCCTTCAGCAATCTGCCAGTCGACCAGGTCCCGGAACGCCTTTTCGTCGAGCGCGCCGTTCTTGAAGGGGGTGACCAACGCGGTAAACGATCCCCGAAAGCTCGTCTTGGCAGCCATGGCACCACCCTCCGGCTCGCGACGCGGCGCGCCGCTACGGCGCAAAGTACCGCCGAAGCGGCAGCGATGAAAGCCCTTGCCGGCCGGCAGATCGCGGCGGACGCGTGAGGCAGCGTCAAAACCCTACCCGATTAGGGTTTCGTCAATCGGTGCAAACGGATACCAATAGGCGGGTGATTCGCTCGGGGCGCCGGGGGGACGCGTTCGTGCTGACGTGGGACCGGCCGACTTTCTTTCTATCGCTGGTCGCGGCCGGCGTGCTTGCGCTCACCTATCCGGCAGCAGCCGAGCCGGCGGAAAAAAGCGTCGCGGCCAAGCCTCTGCCGAGGTTGGCGCCCGGCAAGGGCGCCAAGGTCGCCCCGGCGAAGGGGCCCGCCAAGAAAGCCGCTGGCAAGGCAAGGCCCGCCAACAAGTCCGCGGCGCGCATGGGCTCGGCTTCCAGAACGGTAGCAGTCCCCGTTCCGCGCAGCCGGCCGCCAGCGGTGGCGCTCGCCAGCCTGCCACTGGCGCCAAAGGCACCGCTCGCTCCGCCGCCGACGCGGATTTCGGATGACGACCTGTCCGCGGTGCGGCGGGCGATCGAGGTGCTGCGCGGCGGCGACCCGACGGAGGCGACGCGCATCGAAGCCGCGATTTCCGATCCGGCGGCGCGCAAGCTCGTCGAGTGGATCATCCTGCGCAACGACAACAACGGCATCAACTTCGCCCGCTACGCCGCCTTCATCGCCGCCAACCCGAGCTGGCCGAGCGTCACCATGTTGCGGCGGCGGGCCGAGGCGATGCTGTGGTTCGAGCGCCCGGACCCGGCAAGCGCGCGCGCCTACTTCGCCGGCGCGCCGCCGTTGAGCGGCAAGGGTCGGCTGGCGCTCGCGCGCGCCCTGCTCGCGCAAGGGGATCGGGCGGGCGCTCAGGCGCAGGTGCGCGAGGCCTGGCGCAATGATGCGCTGCCGGGCGAGACCGAGGCCCAGGAGCTCGCCGCCTTTCGCGAGTTCATTACCCGCGCGGACGAGAAGGCGCGCATGGAGCGGCGGCTCTATGCCTACGACCACGAGGCAGCCTTGCGCGTCGCCCGCCGGCTCGGCGGAGCCGACCTCGCCATCGCCAGAGCGCGCGTGGCGGCGAACAACAAGTCAAGCAACGCCAAGGCGCTGCTCGATGCGGTGCCGCCGGCGTCGCGCCATGACGCCGGCTACATGTTTGCCCGCCTGCAGGTTTTGCGCCGGGCCGACAAGATCGCGGAAGCTGGTCACCTGATGCTGTCGGCGCCGCGCAGTCTTGCCCAAATCCATGATCCCGACGAATGGTGGGTCGAGCGCCGCCTGCTTGCCCGCAAGCTGCTGGATACCGGCGATCCTAAGACCGCCTACGCCGTGGCCCGCGATGCCGCGAGCCCGAGCAAGGAGAATTACCGCGTCGAGCAGCACTTCACCGCCGGCTGGATCGCCCTGCGCTTCCTCGACGATCCGGTTGCGGCAGCCGCCCATTTCGGGCGCATTGCGCAGGCGAGCGCCAACCCGATCTCGCAGGCGCGCGCCGGCTATTGGCTCGGCCGCGCCGCGCAAGCCGCCCACCGCCCGCAGGAGGCGCGCGCCCATTACGAGGCCGCCGCGCGCTGGTCGACGGCCTACTACGGCCAGCTCGCCCGCGCCCGTCTGGGGCTCGGCGACCTCGTGCTTCACCCCGCCTCCGCAGCGCGCGCGCGCGCGAACCCTGCCCGGCTCGAACTCGGTCGCGCGCTCGAAATCCTCTACGCGCTCAACGAGCGCAATCTGATCATCCCGTTCATGGCCGATCTCGGCGACAAGCTCGACGACCCCGAGGCGCTGGCCGCGCTCGGCGAGATCGCCGAACGGCATGAGGATGCCCGCGCCATGCTCCAGCTTGGCAAGGCCGCGCTCGCGCGCGGCCTGCCCTTTGCGCGTTATGCCTTCCCGAATGTCGGCGTTCCGAGCTACAGCGCGATCGGCCCCGAGGTCGACGCGGCGCTGGTCTACGCCATCGTTCGCCAGGAAAGCGCGTTCAATCCCGGCGACATATCGAGCGCGAACGCGCTCGGCCTGATGCAGGTGACGCCGGCGGCCGGGCGCTACCTGTGCAAGAAATACGATTGCAGGTACGACCAAAAGCGGCTGTTGCGCGACAGCGTGTACAATGTGCAACTCGGCGCCGCCGAAATCGGCGGCAACCTGCAGGACTACCGGGGCTCGTTCATCCTCGCGTTTGCCGCCTACAACGCTGGCCGCGGCCGCGTCAAGGAATGGGTGGCGCGCTACGGCGATCCGCGCGACCCTCGCGTCGATCCGGTGGACTGGGTCGAGCGCATTCCGTTCTCGGAAACGCGCAACTACGTGCAGCGGGTCATGGAGAATATGCAGGTCTACCGCGTGCGCTTCGGCGGCGAGCCGCGGCTGACGATCGAGGCCGATCTGCGGCGCGGCACGCTGACGAATTGATCTCCGCCAGCTTGTTTTGCAAGCCGCGTGCGGGCCGGGCATCGTGCACCACCTGAGCTCGGATCGGCACTCATGACCTCCGGCACCAGCGTCTTCGTCACCGCCCCCGATGGCCTGAAGTTGCACGCGCGCGAGTACGGCCCGCGCACCGCGCGGCTGCCGGTGGTCTGCCTGCCCGGTCTTGCGCGCACCGCCGAGGATTTTGAGCCGCTGGCGGGCGCGCTGGCGCGCCACCGCCGCGTGCTTGCGCTCGATTACCGCGGCCGCGGTCTGTCGCAATACGATCGCAATGCCGCCAACTACTCGCTGCCGGTCGAGCTTGCCGACGTGCTGGCCGTGCAGGTCGCGCGCGCGGCCATGCCGGCGGTGTTCGTCGGCACTTCGCGCGGCGGGATTCTCGTCATGCTGCTGGCGGCGCAGCGGCCGAGCGCGATCGCCGGCGCCATCCTCAACGACATCGGGCCCGTCATCGAGCCGGCCGGCCTGATCCGCATCAAGGGCTATGTCGGCAAGCTTCCGCGCCCGCGCTCCTTCGAGGAAGGGGCGGAGATCCTGCGCCGGCTGTTCGGCAACCAGTTTCCCAGGCTGGCGCCGCAGGACTGGCTCGCCGGCGCGCGGCGCATGTGGCGCGAGGACAAGGGGCGGCTGGTGCCCACCTACGACCCCAAGCTCGCCAAGGCGCTTGCCGACATCACGCCGGAAACACCGCTGCCACCGCTGTGGAACCAGTTCGACGCGCTGGCGCGCGTTCCGCTCATGGTCGTGCGCGGCGCCAATTCCGACATTTTGAGCGCGCAGACCGCCGCCGCCATGGCCGCCCGCCGCCAGGCGATCGACCTCATCGAGGTGCCCGACCAGGGCCATACGCCGCTCTTGTGCGAGAGCGAGATCATCGAGCGGATCGCCGCCTTCGTCGAGGCTTGCGACAAGACCGCCAGGCACTGATTAACGGGAGCATGACATGCGCGTGGGGTTCATCGGTATCGGCGCCATCGGCTGGCCGGTGGCGGCCACACTG
>DATBWJ010000355.1:0-5055 GCA_036514935.1 Xanthobacteraceae bacterium | reverse complement strand
CGCCGCGCGCCTACGGCGCGTTCGTGGCCTCGGGCATCGCCGGCGTGATCGGCAACACGACGGCGCTCGTGCTGGCGTCCTATGTGGTGCCGGTCCTGGTCGCGAAGGTGATCGCCATCGCCGTGAGCTTCCTGATCAATTTCTCGCTGTCGCATTTCGTGGTGTTTCGCCCGCGCAAGCCCACCGAGCCGCTCGACGTGAAGTGAGCGCCCGTCAGCGCTTGCGATAGATCAGCAGCGTCTTGAATTCGCCCACGCGCTCGACCGGCTGCTCGCGCGCCCATTCGGCGATCACCGGCTTGGCATGATCGAAGGCGCAGGAGCGCGTGTAGAACAACAGATGCCCGCCGCGCCGCGTCTTGGCGGTGAACAGATCAAGCATTTTGCGGTCGGTCATTCCGCCATATTCGGCGCTTGCCGTGTTGGGAAAGAAGAATTCGCATAGATGAAACATGGTCACCACGTCGAATTCCGGCAGCAGGCGCGGATTGCTCAGATATATGTCGCCGAAATAGGCAAGATAGTTTCTGGCGACACGCGAGTTCTCGCTCATAAGCTGGATGTAGGCCTGGTATTCCTCGATCGAGGCGGTGATCGCGAACACCGTGTTGCCCAAGCCGTTTTCCGCTTGCCGGACGCCGATCACGTGATGGGTGCCGGTGCCGAAGTGGTAGATGCGCTGATTGCGCAGCCTGTGCTCCTCCACCCACGCGTTGAAGTGAACGTCGCACGGGCAGACGTCCTCGTTGAGGTCCCATTTGTCGGTCCAATAGTTCATCTTGAGCATCGGGTTCTCCTGGGCGACAGATCGGGGACTATGCCGGCACGGCCGCCAATTCGACCTGCGGGCGCGGCTTGGCCTGCGCGGGGGCGGCCATTTCAATGACGCGCGCGTGCAAGTCGCGCAGCGCGCCGCGCCGGTCGACTGCAATCACGATTGTCTGCGGCAGATGTTCGAGCAAGGCGCGGTAGAGATCGCGGCCGGCCGCATCGTCCAGGGCGGCGACCGGCTCATCAAACAGCAGCACCGCGGGCCGGCGCAGCAGCGCGCGCGCGAACGCCACCCGCTGCTGCTCGCCGCCCGACAGCTCGACGCTCCAGTCCGCCTCCTCGTCCAGACGCACGGCAAGATGGCCAAGCCCGACGGCCGAGAGCGCGGCGCGCAGGTCGGCTTCGCCGATCTCGGCCGCCGGCGTCGGATAGGCGATCGCCTGGCGCAGCGCGCCGAGCGGAAAATAGGGCCGTTGCGGCATGACCATCAGGTCGGCCTGGCGCGGCAGCGTGACCGCGCCCTCGCCCGGCGGCCACAGCCCCGCGAGCGCGCGCAACAGGCTGGACTTGCCCGCCCCGGAAGGACCGCTGATCAGCGCCCGCTCGCCGGGCTTGAGGGTGAGCGCCGGCAGGCGCGCGATTTCGCCGCCCGCGGGCAGCCGCGCGACCACGCCGTCGATTTCCAGGTTGGCGCCCTGTCCCGCGCTCACCGCGATCGCGCCGGCGGACGGCGCATCGGCCGCCGCCAACGCCGCCTCCATCTGCGCCAGCCGATCCATGATCGCCTTCCATTCGGCCAGCTTGGCATAGGAGCTGAGGCAGAAGGCAAACGCGCCCTCGACGCGCTGAAAGGCATTCGCCGCCTGCATGAGCAGGCCGAGCGAGATCGCACCGACCAGGTAGGCGGGACTGACCAGCAGGATCGGAAACACGGTGGAGACATTGCCGTAGCCCGTGATGAAGCCGGTCAGCCGTGTCTGCCGCGCCACCAGCGCGGTCCAGTTACGTACCAGATTGCCCAGGCGGCGCCGCAGCTCCGCGCGCTCGACCGCCTCCCCACGCATCAGCGCGACCGCTTCGGAATGATCGGCCGCCCGCACGATGGCGAAGCGCAGGTCGGATTCGTAGCGCTGCTGATTGAAGTTCAGCCCGATCAGCCGCCAGCCGATCCAATGGGCGATCAGCGTGCCGATGGCGGCGTAGGCGAGCGCGATCCAGATCAGGTAGCCGGGAAACGAAAGATCCGCGCCGAACAAGGGCAGCGGCGTGGCGGCGGACAGCCCCCACAGGATGTAGGCGAAGGTGACCAGCGCGATGACGCTGCCGAGCAGCCCCGTGGCCAGTTCGTGGGTGCGCTGGATGAACAGGTACACGTCGCTGGCGATGCGCAGATGGACGTTGTCGAGGTTGGCGTCGACGAAGCGCACGCGGTAATGGCGGCCCTGCGCCATCCAGATCGCCAGGTAATTCTCGGTCATCCACCGCCGCCAGCAAATCTGCAATCGCTGGCCGAAATAGTACTGCGCCATGCCGGCGATGATGGCGCCGACGGCGATGGCGCCGAACACGACGAGTTCGCGTGCGAAAGCCGCCCACGCGCGCGCCTCCAGCGCGTTGAAGAAGCGGGCGTTCCAGCGGTTGGTCTCGACGGCGACATAGACCAGGGCCAACTCGGCCGCCACCACCGCGGCGAGCAGCAGGCAAGCGCGCGCACGCTCCTCGGAGCGGAAATAAGGCAGCGCCAACGCAACGAACATGCGCAGCGGCTGGACAACGCGTTTCATGGCAGCCCCCCAGCGGGCAATTCTGGTCCATTAAATACGAAGCGCAGCCGTTTTTCATGCGCCATGTGGCGCAAATTGGCCTTCCCGGCGGTTCGGACTCACCATGCCGCGACGGACGCATGGCGCCGAGACCGCTTGATCTACGTTCCGCGCAGCAGTTTGTAGGTTGGGCAACGGGCTTTGCCATTGAGGCCCGGCGCGCCGTTGCCCACGCGGACTTTCTTGCGCATGCGAGATTCGAAACGCTGCGGTGGGCTTCGCTCTGCTCGGCCCACCCTACGCGCTGCTACGCGCTGCTGGAACGTCAGCGCAAATGAAAACGAAAATGACGACAGGCGGCGGGCAGGCCTATAGCCCCGCCTCCAGCCTCGCAAAAAGCGGATTGTCGCGCGAAAAAACGTAGCCGAGATCGCCGACCGCCACGGCCTCGGCGCCGTGCTCGCGCAAGAAACTCGCGAGCGCGTGGACCTCGTCCGGCGGGCAGTGCAGCGTGAGCATGCCGGAGGAGGTCGGGCCGCCGAACGGCGTCGCGACGCCAAAGCGCTGGCGGGCGGCGGCGAGCAGCTTGTCGTCGCAGCCGGGGAAGCGGGTGCGCACTTCGCGGAAGGCGCGGGCGCGGTCGTAGGCCGCGAGGCGGTCGAGGATCAGGCGGGCGGTCGAGCGCGCATCCTCGTCCCAGGCGGCGGCGCGGGCGGCGACGAGGTTGGCCTGCGAGCGCAGGATCACGCCGTCCTCGATCACCTTGAGCCCGTTGGCGGCGAGCGTGGCGCCGGTGGTCGTGATGTCGACGATCAATTCGGCGGTGCCGGCGGCCGGGGCGCCTTCGGTGGCGCCCGAGCTTTCAACGATGCGGTAGTCGATGACGCCGTGGACCGCGAAGAAGCGGCGCGTCAGATTGACGTACTTGGTGGCGACGCGCATGCGGCGGTCGTGCTTGTGGCGGAACGCCGTCGCCACGTCGTCGAGGTCGGCCATGCTGCGCACGTCGATCCAGGCCTGCGGCACGGCGACCACCACGTTGGCGAAGCCGAAGCCGAGCCCGTCGATAAGCACCACCCGGCGCTCCGCCTCGGCGATCATCTCGCGCACGAGGTCCTCGCCGGTGATGCCGAGGTGGACGGCGCCCTGCGCGAGCCCGAGCGTGATCTCGGCGGCCGAGAGGTAGGCGACCTCGACGCCGGTGACGCTCTCGATCGTGCCGCGATACTCGCGCGCCCCGCGCGGCTTGACGAGCCTGAGGCCCGCATGCGCAAAGAACGCCTCGGCGTTCTCCTGCAGCCGGCCCTTGGCCGGCACCGCGATCACGAGCGCGCTCACGGCGTCCCCGCGATGGCGGCCAGCCGCTCGATCCACACCGCAAAGCCGACGGCGGGAATCGCCGGCTGGCCGAGCCGCGCCATGAGGCCATCATAGCGCCCGCCGGCGACGAGTTGGGCGTCGCCGCGTCCGGCCGGATCGTGCAGCTCGAACACCACACCGGTGTAATAGTCGAAGCCGCGCCCAAACGCGGTCGCGAAGTTGATCGCGCGCACGTCGATGCCGCGCGCAACCAGCAGCGCGGTGCGGCGCTCGAACTGATCGAGCGCGGGCGCGAGCGCGAGGCCGGCCTCGCCGGCGAGCGCGCGCAGCTTGGCGGCGACCTCGGCGGGATCGCCGGCAATAGCGAGGAAGCGCTCGATCAACGCGCGCGCATCGCGCGGCAACATGGCGCTGGCGCCGAGCGCCGCCTGTTCGAGAAAGCGCTCGGCGATCTCGCCGACCGAACGCCCGCCGACGGTGCTGATGCCGGCGATCGACAACAAGTCGGTCACGAGCGCGTGCGCCGCCGCGGGATCGGAATTGGCGAGCGCGGCGAGCACGCCCTGGTAGCCGGACTGCGCGCCGGCCCCGAGCGCAAGCCGGTCGAGGTCGTGGGCGAGCGTCGCCTTGCGGTTGAAGTCCTTGATGAGCCGCCGTCTCCAGGCCGGCGCCAGGTCGAGCGCCTCGATCAGCGCGGCAAACAGCGCGACGTCCCCCATCCGGATGTCGGGCGCAGCGAGGCCGTAATGGGCGGTCGCTTCGAGCGCGAGCGCGAGGGTCTCGGCGTCGGCCGCCGCCTTGTCGGCGCGCCCGAAGGACTCGATGCCGGCCTGCACGAATTCGGCGGCGCCCTCGCCGCGGTCGCGAAAAACGGGGCCGAGATAGCAGAAATTCGCCGGCTGGCCGGCGGCCGGCGAGGCGAGGTAGTCGCGCGCCACCGGGATGGTGAGGTCGGGGCGCAGGCACAGTTCGCGGCCGGCGGCGTCGGTGATCAGGAACATGCGCCGCCGGATGTCCTCGCCGGACAGATCAAGGTAGGGCTCCGCCGGCTGCAGGATGGCCGGCGCCACCCACGCGTAGCCGGCGCGCTCATAGGCCGCCACCAAGGCCTCGGCGCGCGCGTCAGGCGTTGGTTTCACCCCAGTCATGCTCGTCTCAATGGCTGCCGGCCTCGCCCCGCGGCCCTTTAGCACGGCTTTGTT
>DATBWJ010000354.1:0-2139 GCA_036514935.1 Xanthobacteraceae bacterium | reverse complement strand
CCAGCCGCGCCCGCGCCGGGTGCTGCATGAGGGCGCGCGCGGCATTGGCGCTCGTCATCACGACCGCGTCCCACGGTCCCGCGCCAAGCGGCGCATTGGGGAGCGCCTCGATTCGCAGGAGCGGAGCAAGCCACACATCATGGCCGCGCGCGCGCAGCGCCGCCGCGGTGGCCGCGCCCCGAGGCTGCGGTCTCGTCACCAGGAGCCGCATCAGCGCCCGCCAAAAAATGCGGACCCCGCGCGGCCTTTGAGCTCGCGGCCGGCATCGGCGCCGAGGCTGGCGGCCTCGCGCACCGGCCCGCTGCGCGTCGTCTCGAAGGCCTGGCTGCCGTCGGGCTTGGCGATCAGGCCGCGGAACCGGATTTGCCCGTCGCGCACGCGCGCGTGACCGGCGATCGGCGTTCTGCATGAGCCGTCGAGCACGGCGAGAAAGGCACGCTCGGCGGCCAGCGCCGTCGCCGCCTCGGCGGCGTTGATGGCGGCCACCAGCGACCGCGTCCTGTCGTCGTCCTCGCGCGTCTCGAGCGCGATCACGCCCTGTCCGACCGCGGGGATGAAGTCGTCAACGTCGAGGAGCGCCGTCGCAACCTCCGCAAGCCCAAGGCGCTTGAGGCCCGCGAGCGCAAGTATGGTGGCGTCGGCCTCGCCGGCGTCGAGCTTGCGCAATCGGGTCTCGACGTTGCCGCGCATGGGCGCGACCACGAGATCCGGCCGCTGCCGTCTGACCAGCGCCTGGCGGCGCAGCGAGCTGGTGCCGACCACCGCGCCATTCGGAAGGTCAGCGAGGCTGCCGGCCTTGCGGCTCACGAATGCGTCGCGCGCGTCCTCGCGCGGCAGGCATCCCGCCAGCACCAGCCCATCCGGCAGCGCCGTCTGCATGTCCTTGGCGGAATGAACCGCGAGGTCGATATCGCCGCGCGCCAGCGCCTGCTCGATCTCCTTGGTGAACAGGCCCTTGCCGCCGACCTCCGCGAGCGGGCGATCCTGGATCAGGTCGCCGGACGTGCGGATGATGCAAATCTCGATCGCGCCCGGCGCGATGCCATGGGCCGCCGCCAGGGTGTCGCGCACCAGGCCGGCCTGCGCCAGCGCCAGCGGGCTGCCGCGCGATCCGATACGCAGGACGGGCTCGGCCGGCGATTGCACGTGAGGACCTCGCAATGCTAGGCGGAACGTCCGAGTTCGGGCGCCCCGACCTATCTAGCGGCATTCCATGACGCCGCGAAGAGCGGGCCCGCGGTCTCCGTCCGGGGGAGCACTCATGGTGGTACTCGGCATCGAGACGACCTGCGACGAGACCGCCGCGGCGGTGGTGGAGCGGCTTGCCGACGGCCGCGGCGTCATCCACGCCAACGTGGTGCTGTCGCAGACGCTCGAGCACGCGGCCTACGGCGGCGTGGTGCCCGAGATCGCCGCGCGCGCGCATGTCGAAGTGCTCGACCACATCATCGCGACCGCGCTCAAGGAATCGGGCCGCACCGTCGCGACCATCGACGCCGTGGCGGCGGCGGCCGGCCCCGGCCTCATCGGCGGGCTCATCGTCGGCCTCACCACCGCCAAGGCGATCGCGCTGGTCAGCGCCAAGCCGCTGATCGCGGTCAACCATCTGGAGGCGCACGCGCTCAGCGCGCGGCTGATCGAGCGCACGCCGTTCCCGTACTGCTTGTTCCTCGCCTCGGGCGGCCATACCCAGATCGTCGCCGTGCTCGGCGTGGGGGAGTATGTGCGCCTCGGAACCACGCTCGACGATGCCATCGGCGAAGCCTTCGACAAGACCGCAAAGCTCTTGGGCCTGGGCTATCCGGGAGGCCCGCAGGTGGAGCGGCAGGCCTCGCGCGGGGATCCGCGCCGCTTCTCGCTGCCGCGGCCCATGGCCGGGCGCAAGGACGCGGATTTCTCGCTCTCGGGCCTGAAAACCGCGGTGCGTCTGGAAGCCGAGCACATCGCGCCGCTGTCCGAACAGGACGTGGCGGACCTGTGCGCCTCGTTCCAGCAGGCGGTCGTCGACGTGATCGCGGACCGGCTGCGCACCGGGCTCGACCTGTTTTTCCTGCGATTTGGCGCGCCGAGCGCGCTGGTGGCGGCCGGCGGGGTCGCCAGCAACCAGACGGTCCGTCAACTCCTTCGTCGAGTGGCGGG
>DATBWJ010000353.1:0-4670 GCA_036514935.1 Xanthobacteraceae bacterium | reverse complement strand
CGCCGCGCGCGCAACGTCGCCCGCCCCGCCGCCCTTGCAGCCCGTCCGGATATATCGTCCGCGATCGAGGATGACCCAGGCGCCGTCGGCGCGTTGCCAGAGTCGCGGCGGTTTTTCTTTGCGGCCCGGCATGGTTTTAAATTTGGTTTGAGAAACGCTCTGACAGCCTTGGGGGTGGTCAGATACTTGCCCGCGCACAGCGCTTTGGCAAGCCGGCCGCTGCCGGCCGCGCTGCGAAACGAACGCATGGTCAAGGGGCCGTCGGGGCAAAACACCGCCGCCGCTTCCGCCAGCGTCATCGGCTCGTCGTCGGCCCATTGCGCGGGGTGCGGCCGCTCCCGCGCGCGGCGCAACGACCGGCTCATGCTTCCGCCCGCCAGTAGAATCGCGTCGGCTGCCGGCGCGGCCCGGGCATCATGGTGGAAACTGCGATGCCGTCGCGCTCCAGCACGGCGAGCGCCAGGCGGATGGTGCTGGGCGCATAGAGCGCCAGCCGGCGATGGACGTCGCTGCAGCAGATGCCGGGGGCCGCCGCCGGCAGCAGCGCGGTCAGCGGGCCGGCGAGCTGGCCGAGGGCGGTCGGGCGCTGGCTCATGGCTTTTCCGTGCTATAAACTGCCATGATCCGTCTCGACCTCACGATTGCCGAGATCGTCGAATTCGCGGTTAACCCAATGGCCGTTCCCGATCTGGCGGCGGTCATGACGTGCCGCTCGCACGATGGCGCGATAGTCTCGTTCGGCATCGGTCCCAAAGCGCTCGCAACGCTTGTGTCAGCCTTGATCGAAAACTCACCGCGCACGCCCGGAACGCCGGGTCGGAATTAATATCGACCGGCTGCCAGCAGCGCCGCGCCGCGTTCCAGCGCAGCCAGTGGCGGCCGACATCGACCATGATCCCGCGGCGGGGCCCGAACGGACACGGCCGTGAGGCCGGTGGGCAGTCGGCGAGCGGGCGTAGGGCGGTCGGGCGGGGCATGGGCTGCATAGGCGAAAAACTCCTGCTATGCTTGCATCGTCAGGTGGCGGGGTGAGCACATGGAAATCGTTCTGTTCTGGACGGTGTTTGCAATTTTGATTGGCGTCTTCGCGGCCGGCAGAGATCGCAACGGCGTCGGCTGGTTTGCGCTGGCGATGCTGGTGTCGCCCTTGATCGCGTTGCTGATGCTGATTGTGGCCGGCGAGGGCAATGTGACGCGCTGCCCGTTCTGCGCCGAGCGGGTGAAGATGCGGGCGAAAATCTGTCCGCATTGCCGCGGCGACTTAGGGCCGCCGAGCGATATCGTGATCGAGGGCCAAGAGCGGCCGAAGTCGCGCTGGCGCTCGGGCTTGCGATGAGGAAGGGGCATCGGCTGCTTCTCCGCGGAAGCCGCCGTTATATGCGAAAACGCATAGAGCCGTCAATCGCACATATGCTTGTTATGTGAAAACCAAGAAGACCTGCCGGACGGCGGTCTTACGCAGCCGCTAAACGAGGCCGGATCAAGCCGATGACGGTGCCTTTGACGATGACCTTTTCGTCGTCGACGTAATAGGGCCGCAGCAG
The DNA here is from genome assembly GCA_036514935.1 of Xanthobacteraceae bacterium. Lineage (GTDB taxonomy): Bacteria > Pseudomonadota > Alphaproteobacteria > Rhizobiales > Xanthobacteraceae > DATBWJ01. Next base: position 3,126 of record DATBWJ010000353.1, on the reverse strand, counting down.
TTCCTTGTCGAAAGTGGCGGCGACCAGATAAGGCGGCTCGTACACCCGCATCACAGTTTCGGCGCGCATGTTCGGCCAGGAATAGACCTGCGCGCACACCGTGTCGCCGCGTTTCGGCGGCTCGTTCATGTCGATCACCAGGATGTCATTGGGCATGACGCCGGCGCTCTCAAGCGCGCGCGTGCGCATGCGCGTGGAAAATATATTCGCCCGGCCGGCGATCAGCGCGCGCAGCGCGGCATCGATGTCGGTCGGAAATATATTGTCGGTGGCGAGTTCGCTGATATCGCCTCCTCCCGGTGTCGCCAGCGCGCCGGCCTCGGCCGATGGAGCGGCGTAACTGGCGACGCCGGTCGCGCGCGCGATCTTCTCGATGGTGCGCGCATGCAGCGTCGACTTGTTCAACGGGTCGTTGAGGAAGCGCGTCAAGGTCGGCTGGCTGATGCCGGCGCGCCGCGCCAGTTCGGTCGGGGTCCATTGTCGCACCCGAAGAATTTCGACGATCCAGGACGATTGGCTGTCGCGGCTGTTTTCCACGACTTCCTGTATGCCCGGACTTTCCACATACCGCATGTAGATAACTCGCACTTGACAATATGCAGGTTCGCATATTTGCATATGCATGTCGAGGCGATCTGATTCGGGTGAGGCGAGCATGGACTTCCAAGAGATCGACACGGCGAGGAAAAGCATCGGGGTCAGCCAGGCGAAGCTATGCCGGCTGGCCGATATTCACCCGACCACCTATCAGCGCCTGCTCGACGATCCGGCGTCCGGTCAGATGCGCACGCTTCGCAAGTTGAACGAGGCGCTGGCCGGGCTTGGCAAGAAATCCGCCGCCGTGTCGAAGCGGAGGCGCGCATGACGCGTCGTGGCATCCTCGGCCTTTTCGGATTGGCGCCGCTCGCGGGGTTGGCTCAGTTTGCGGAAGGCGCGGTTGTGCCAGCCTCTCCAATGCAGGTGGCAGGGGGACAAAGTGAGCAAATCAGCTGGGTCTTCGACTCATCACTGGATGCCGTCCCGTTTGATGAACCCGGCACGGACTATCTGTTCGGCATAGGTCCGAACAGCATTCAGCGTTGCTGTGTCTGCCCCCGCGATGTCGGCGGCTGCAATAGTGCGCAACGCGCAATCGATGATCCGCTGTCGAATGGCGGCGCGTTGCCGGGGCGGATGGGCGGCGATGAATTCGTCGAAGATCGCCGCGATGCAGGCGTGAATCCCGAGCAGGGCGCCGAGGGTTCCAGGGCTGTCGCTCTTCATGTCTGTTCTCCAAAAGCCCCGTCATATCACTACCCCGCCGAGGCCGCGTCATGAACACCCTCCGCGCGATCCACGATCGCGGCATCTGGCGGCGCATGGTCGAGGGCCCGGCCTGGCCTGTGTCAACGCCGCCGCGCTTCCTCCGCGAACTTGTCGATGCTGATGCGGGCAACGGCAAAATAATTCAGCGCCTGTTCGCGCTCGCTTGGCGGGCCGTTCGCCATTTCGTTGGCCTCGATCGCCGTCAAAATCCGTTCGGCGTCGGCCAACAGCCGGCCGGCGTTGGACTTTTGGCGCAGCAGCAGGACCAGAATAATTTCAATCGCCATCAGGCGGCCGGGCAACTGGACGCCGTGATCGTCGAGCGGCCTTTCTTCCATTTCACTCCCCTATTCCGGTTGAACAAAGCGAGCGTGAAACGTCGGCACCGGCATGACAAGCCCGGCGGTAAACGCGGCCAGCGGAGGCGCGCATGACCTATCAATCGGCCGAACGCGCGTTCTGGATTGGGACCGATAAGCCGTCGCCGCGCGTGACCACCATCATCCGACATCAGCCCGACATCGCCGAGCCGCCGATCGGCGTGCCGTTGCCGCCATTAACCGCGGAACTGTTCGCGCCGCCGCCGTCCGCCAGCCGAATTCCTCCCGGCCTGATCGCGGCGATATTTTTCATCGCTCTGTTGGCGCTCGTCGTCGAACTGGCGCGCCTCGACTGGGCGGCGCTGCTGGAGGTCCTGCAATGAACAAATCCCGCAAGGTACCGCGCAAGATCGACGCCAAGCCGAAACATCGCGGCCGCCGCAGCATCGCGCGCGGCCACAAGGACGCCCGGCGCGGCAAGCAATCAAGCTTGGTGATTTTCTCCGGCCGCTTCGACCACAAGACCTTCGCCGGCATCAAGGCGACGGCGAAGCAAGAGGATATCTCGACCGCCGAGGCCTTGCGGCTGCTCGCGCGCAAGGCCCTCGGATTTTTGACCGAGACGGCAGCGCCCGCTTCGAAGGCCGCCGCTGTTCCATCGTTCGTGGTGACCGGGCGCGGATCGATCGCAGTGCGCGCTGGCGTCCGCATCGGCCGTCGCAGCTTCGCCAAGGCCACACCCATTCGCCTGCCGTCGGCAGGTCTCGAAATCGGCGCCGACTACGGCATCGTCATCAAGGGCAAAACGGCGGTTGCCGAGAAGCTGACGCGGGCGCCATCGGATAAATACGCCGGCGGCTTCCACTTCGCGCCCGGCGGCAATGCGACCGCCGATCGCGGCGCCGACGACAAGCCGGCGATCAATCCGCTCTCGGTCTGGGACCGCGACTTCCGCCCCGCCTGCCCCGATCCGCGCGGCATGACGCGCGTCGAAGCCGATGGCAAGACATTCTGGGTCGATATCTATCTGCTGGCCGCCGATCATCTCGCCGGCACCAGCCGGTTCGGCCTCACCATCGCCGACGGCAACGATCCGCCGGAAGATCCGAACGGCGGTCGCTTCGCCAAACTGCATTACGCGACCGCCGTCGCCGTCATGGCACATCACGGCAAGGGCCTGCTGGCGCCCGACGAGTTCTATGCCGCCGCCGCCGGCGTCACCGAACGCAGCTCGGCCGAAAGCAATCCCAAGATCACCGGCCTCGATGCTGCGCGCACCAGCAAATTCGGCCTGATGCAGGCGACCGGCAATCTCTGGGCTTGGGGCCACGACGGCACATCGGCAAAGCGCGCCTCGATCTTTGGCGGCTCCTGGTTGAACGGCGACTACGGCGGCTCGCGCTGCGCGAGCGTCGCGTGCCGCTGGCCCGACAACTCGGACGAGAACATCGGGGCGCGCGGCCGCAGTGACCACCTGCAACCTGGCTAGCCAGGTTGCAGG
>DATBWJ010000352.1:0-4511 GCA_036514935.1 Xanthobacteraceae bacterium | reverse complement strand
CGGCGGGTGCGGTCGCGGCTGGCTGGCCCGCGGTACCGGGGCAGGAGTAAAAGATATCGAATGGCCGCAGTTTGCCGATCCGGCTTTATGCCCCCGTCGGCCAGACCACGCGACGCCCGGACATCTCGCGCCGAACAGATGGCTCGATCCGACCATCCTCACGTGATCGCGCCGCCACCGCTGATCGCGGCTGCGGCGGTGGCCATCGGGCTCGTTCTCGACTGGCTGTTGCCGCTTGACGTGCTCAGGGCGCTGTTTTCCGGCGTGCTCCGTATCGTGATCGGCCTTGTTCTCGTCGGTGCGGGTGGTGCGCTGGCGCTCATCGCCGAGCGGGCGTTTCACGCCGGCGGCACCAACGTGATGCCATGGAAACCTTCGATTGTCCTGGTCACCACTGGCGTCTTCAGCCGCCTGCGCAATCCGATGTACGTCGGATTGGGTCTGATCGTCGTCGGCATTGCGGTCGCGCTCGCATCGGACTGGACCCTGATCGCGCTCGGACCGGCCGCCATCGTCCTTCATCGCGGGGTGGTGCTGCGCGAGGAGCGCTATCTCGAAGGCAAGTTTGGCGACGCCTACCGGCGCTATAAGACGCGCGTCCCGCGCTACGGTTGGCCGCGGTGAGCCGGTGTGGCGTGTCGTCGCTTTGCCTGCCGCGGCCAGCCTTGTATGCTCGTTCGAACCTGCGCAGGCGTCCCATGTTCGTGTCTGAAGGCGCCGGGAGACGCAAGATTTTGGGAGGGAACCATGAATTGCCAGCAGTTTGCCCGCGCCCTGCCGGCGGCCATGTTGGCCGGTTTCATGCTCGCAATGGCAGCGGTACCACCCGCGCAATCCGAGGGCGACCCGGCGGCCGGTTACCCCAGCAGGCCGATCAAGCTCATCGTCGGCTTTGCGGCCGGCGGCGGCAACGATTTGTTCGCCCGCCTGATCGGCCAGAAGTTCTCGGAGAACCTCGCCCAGTCGGTGGTCATCGAGAACAAGCCGGGTGCGGGCGGGCGCATTGCGGTCGACTTCGTCAAGCGCCAGCCGGCCGACGGCTACACCGTGATGGTGGCTGCGACCGGACAGATGGCGATCGCGGCCGCCATCTACAAGAAGCTGACGTATCATCCCACGCGCGACTTCGTGCCGCTGACGATGATCGCGAACTTCCCGCTGGTGCTGGCGGGGCCGGCCAGCGATGAGATCAAGACGGTCAAGGACCTCGTCGCCTACGCCAAGGCCAATCCTGACAAGGCGAACTATGCGACGTCGTCGCCGGCGTTCGTCATCGCGACCGAGTTGTTCAAGCTGAAAACCGGCATCCCCGGGGTGGGTATTCCATACAAGAGCAGCAACGAGATGATGCTGGCGGTCGCCGGCGGCAACGTGCTCTACACCATCGCCGACGGCCCGCCCACGGTTCCTCTGGTGAAAGCCGGCAAAATCCGCGCGCTGGCGGTGACCGGCTCGCAGCGCTCGCATGAATTCCCCGACGTGCCGAGCATGGCCGAGGCCGGCTACCCTGAGGTCGACGTCGGCCTGTGGAGCGGCCTGTTCGTGGTCAACGGCACGCCCCCTGCGATCGTCAACAAGCTCGAGGTCGAGTGGCGCCGCGTGCTCGCCGATCCCGGCGTGCGCGACAAGCTCAAGGGCATGGCGGTCAATCCCGGCGGCGGGCCAGGCGAGGAGTTCCGCAAGCTGATCGACGCCGACATCAAGAAGTTCTCCGACATCGCGGCGGCGGCGAAACTGGACTTCCCGCAATAGCATCTCGCTGCCCGCCGCCGCGCGCTGGCCGCGGCTCTCGCGCTGCGCCGCCAAGCTCGCACGTCGAGCAACTCCTCGCGCGCGAACTCGGCGCGCTCCTGGATGAAGGTAAAGCGCGCCTCGGGCGCGGCGCCCACCAGCCACTCGACCGATTGCATCTCGGCCAAGCGAGCGGACCTCATCTTTTTACGATTGACGTATCTCGTAAATACTTGTAAGCCGCACGGACGATGATCCTGAACTACAAGGATAAGCGTTCTATTGCTTTCGCAGAAGGCCGCGTCGTTCGCGAATTCCAGGGGTTTGCACGCCAAGCCTACCGGCGTCTCGAAATCCTCGATGCAGCAGGCAGCCTCGATGATTTGCGTGGGTTGAGGAGCAACCGCCTTGAGGCATTGAAGGGTGATCGGGTGGGTCAATACAGCATCCGCATCAACACGCAGTGGCGCATCTGCTTCGAATGGCCACGTGGTGCTGCCGGTCCTTCGAACGTGGAGATTGCCGATTATCACTGAGGAGAGACGAGCATGAGGCCGGCCATCCATCCGGGAGAAATCCTCGCCGAGGAACTCGAAGAAATCGCCGTCACGCCGACCGAGCTTGCACGGCAGCTCAAGGTGCCGGCGAACCGCATCACGCAGATCATTCAGGGCAAGCGTGCGATCACCGGCGACACGGCGCTGCGCCTTGGCCACTGGTTCGGCATGAGCGCGCAGTTCTGGCTCAATTTGCAGGGCGCCTACGATATCCGCATTGCCACGCAGGAGGCGGGCGCGGAGATCAAGCGATTGCCGAAGCGTGCGTAGCGCTGGAGCCCGGATTTCGCTGACGCTCTATCCGCGCTACTCGCTGCGCCGCCGAGGTCACACGTCGAGCAACTCCTCGCGCGCGAACTCGGCGCGCTCCTGGATGAACGCGAAGCGGGCCTCGGCCTTGCTGCCCATCAGGCGCTCGACAGAGCCTGCGGTTTCCGCGCGGTCCTCGTTTGCGAGAACGATGCGCAGGAGCAGGCGCGTGCGCGGGTCCATGGTGGTGTCCTTGAGCTGGCTCGCCATCATCTCGCCCAGCCCCTTGAAGCGGCTGACCTCCACCTTGGCGTTGGGGTGGAACTCGGTCTTGAGCAGCTCATCCTTGTGCCGATCGTCGCGCGCGTAAAAGATTCTGCCGCCGTGCGACAGTCGGTAGAGCGGCGGCACCGCGAGATAGAGATGGTTGTTCTCGATCAGCTTCGGCATCTGCCGGTAGAAGAAGGTGATCAGCAACGAGGCGATATGGGCGCCGTCGACGTCGGCGTCGGTCATCACGATGACCTTCTCGTAGCGCAGGTCCTCGTCGCGGTAGTGGCTGCCGGTGCCGCAGCCGAGCGCCTGGACGAGATCGGCGAGCTGTTGGTTTTGCTCCAGCTTGTCCTTGCCGGCGGCGACGACGTTGAGGATCTTTCCGCGCAACGGCATGACGGCCTGCCGGGCGCGATCGCGCGCCTGCTTGGCGCTCCCGCCCGCCGAATCGCCCTCGACGATGAAGATCTCAGAGCCCTGCGCAGCGGTGTTGGTGCAATCGGCGAGTTTGCCGGGCAACCGCAGCTTGCGCGCGGCGCTCTTGCGCGAGGCCTCCTTCTCCTGGCGGCGGCGGATGCGCTCCTCGGCGCGCTCGGTCACGAATTCGAGCAGCCGGTTGGCGTGGGTGGGATTGCCGGCCAGCCAGTGGTCGAATGGATCGCGGATGGCCTGCTCGACGATGCGCGTCGCCTCGCTGGTTGCCAGCCGATCCTTGGTCTGACCCTGGAATTCGGGCTCGCGGATGAACACCGACAGCATCGAGGCTGCGCTGCCCATGACGTCATCCGAGGTGATCGCGGCGGCACGCCGGCCTTGACCCATGCGCTCGGCGTGATCCTTGAGGCCCTTGAGCAAGGCGTTGCGCAAGCCCGTCTCGTGGGTGCCGCCGTCCGCCGTCGGGATGGTGTTGCAGTAGGATGACAGAAATCCGTCGGCATCGGCAGCGAAGCCGACCGCCCACTCCACGCTGCCGTGGCCGCCGTCCTTTTGCGACGTGCCGGCGAAAATGTCGGGATGCACGAGGGTGGCGCCATTGATGGTCGCGGCCAGGTATTCGCGCAGTCCCTGCGGGAAGTGGAATGTCTCCTCGGCGGGCACGCCCTCGACCCCGCGCAGCAGCTCGGGGTCACAGGTCCAGCGAATCTCCACGCCCCCGAACAAGTAGGCCTTCGCGCGAGCCATCTTGAACACGCGCTGCGGATTGAATTTCAGCCTGCCGAAAATCTGCTCGTCCGGCTTGAAACGCACCGTCGTGCCGCGTCGATTTGACACCTTGCCGAGTCTGTCCAGCCCCGACTTTGGCTTGCCGCGCTGATAGATCTGGCGGTAGAGCTGACCGCCGCGCGCGACCTCGACCTCCAAGCGCTCGGAAAGCGCATTGACCACCGAGACCCCGACCCCGTGCAGGCCGCCCGACGTGCTGTAGACATCGGAGCCGAACTTGCCGCCCGCGTGCAGCGTGCACATGATCACTTCGAGGGCGGATTTCTTCGGGTATTTTGGGTGCGGATCGACCGGAATGCCGCGGCCGTTGTCGGCGACCGTGAGGAATCCGTCGGCGGTGAGCTTGACCTCGATAAACGTGGCGTGCCCGGCCAACGCCTCGTCCATGGCGTTGTCAATCGCTTCCGCGAACAGATGATGCAGCGCCTTCTCGTCGGTGCCGCCGATATACATGCCCGGACGTCGGCGCACCGGCTC
>DATBWJ010000351.1:0-3879 GCA_036514935.1 Xanthobacteraceae bacterium | reverse complement strand
TCGCCGGCATCGGCAGTCCGGCGGCCGCGGTGAGCGCGCCGATACCGCCCATGAAATGTCGTCGGTTGGCTGATGTCATGGCTGTCTCCTTAGCGCTGCTGATTGAGATGGCTCAGTTCACTTCGCCGAGGCCTCCGTCGTCAAGCTGCCAAAATAGCCGGCGAGCGCGGCGATCTCCTCGACGGAAAGGCGGCTGGCGATCGTCTGCATGACCGGGTTCGAGCGCGTCTTGTCGCCGTATTCGTTCATAATCTCGATAAAGGACTCGCGCGGCCAGCCAATGATCGACGGAATGCCCTGGTAATCCCCGCTGATCTGATGGCAGGTGACGCATTCGGCCGACAGGTATTCCCCCAGCGCGCGCTCGCCGTCGGCAAGACCCGGCGAGGCCCCGCCAAGGCCGGCCGCCACCAGCGCGAGCGCGGCGCGCCGGCTCAGCATCCGCCACCAGTGATACGATCCGCGCACCGCAGCGTTCCTCATCCCCTTGCCGCCTTGCCGATCGGCGTTCACGCGCGCGCCCCTGCGCATCGGCACGATGCGACGGCGAGCGCCGTTACTCGACCATTATCCTGTCTTCGGCGACGATCTTGCTGCCGTCGTCATCGATCCAGGTAAAGACCACCACCCCCGATTCCGTGGCTCTGAACTTGAACTGGATGAACGGGTTCTCCGAAATCGCCGGCTCGATATGCGCCGCGAACACCTCCTTGCCATTCACCGTGCAGGTGAACTGGTTGAGGATTTTGCGCGCAACGAGCTTGCCGTCCTTGTCCGTGCGCTGGCCGGTCTCCATGATGTGCGGGACCAGCGTTTTCACATCGATGATCTCGCCTTTCTTGGCCACATTCTTGCTGAGCCTGACGCGCGGCGCCAATGACATGTCGACTATCCCGTCTCCGGCCGATGCGGTCGGTGGCGCCTGGACGCCCGTTCAGCCGCCGAGCGAGCGCCCGGCGCAAGATCATCCTCGCGGTTGCGCCATCAGCGCCGTCAAGGCGCGCGCTGCGACTGCCCCGTGAGGAACCGCGGCCCGCGGCCGGGCTGGCGCCGCCGGCCCGGGACGCCAGGGCCGAACCTACCGGCGCCCAGGATACCGGCCGGACCTGCGTTTGCGCCAGGGCCTGGCGCGCCCACGGCCGCTTGGCGCCTGCCCGCATGAAGAGGGAGGGTTTTTCGGCGGCGTGCGACATCTGCCGCTCGGCGGCTCCCCTCAATCCGAAGAGTGCGCTCACCGGTTACGAAATCCCACCGCTTCCACCATTGATTTCGATCAAGCGCTCGTCGCTGGTTGCCGCCGGCCGGCTTGTCGAAGCGTCCCGAATAAGGTAAGCGTGTCCTCAAATAACCACTTGAATGAGATCGATTCGCAGGGCGCACGATGCCCAACCGCAGTCCCAAGCAGGCCTTGCTCGCCCAGCTCGCCAAGGTCGCCAAGACGCTGGGGCACGCCCACCGCCTCGAACTCCTGGAGCAGCTCGCCCAAGGCGAACGCAGCGTCGAGGTGGCGGCGCAGCGCACCGGCCTGTCGGTCGCAAACGCCTCCCAACACCTCCAGAGGATGCGCCGCGCCGGCATCGTGACCGCCAGGCGCGCCAAGAAATACGTCTATTACCGCCTCGCCGACGACGCCGTGCTCGACCTGTTGTCGGCGCTTCAGCTCATCGCCGAGCGCAACAACGCCGAGGTCGAGCGCCTCATCCGCAGCTATTTCACCGAGCGCGACAGTTTTCAGCCGATCTCGCGCGCAGAACTGCTGCAGCGCTCGCGCGCGGGCACGGTCACGGTGCTCGACGTGCGGCCACCGGATGAGTTTGCGCTCGGGCACCTGCCGGGGGCGATCAACATCCCGCTGTCCGAGATCGAAGCGCGCCTCGCCGATCTCGATCCCGACCAGGAGATCGTCGCCTATTGTCGCGGCCCCTACTGCATCCTGTCCTACCAGGCGGTGGCCAAGCTGCGCGCGCGCGGATTTAACGCGCGCCGGCTGCAGGACGGCCTGCCGCAGTGGCGCGCCGCCGGCCTGCCGGTCATCGCCGGCAACGCCTGATGCGGTTGAGGCGGGTTGCTCGCGCCGCAATCGCCGGCATGCGATCGCACGCGACGGCAGCCGCCGCGCCAGGTGGCCAAAACGACGCGCGCCGCATGCGCGACCAGGTCATACTGTTTCCGAATGATCACCTCGTCATTGCCGGGCTTGTCCCAGCAATGACGAGGTGATTACCCGGATGTCGTATCACGCGCGCGGCCGATGGGGCGGACTGAGCGCTCTGCGCACGGCCTCCGGATCGCGGGCGATGACGGTCAGGTACGCGCGCGCGGCCTGATCGGGCGCGACGCGGCCCTGCTCCCAATCGCGCAATGTGCCGATCGGAATGTGATAGCGCGCCGCAAAGTCTTCCTGGCTGATGCCGAGTGCGCGCCGGATGATCTTCACTTGCGGCGTGCGCTTCATGCGTCCGAGGTCGGCCACGGACAGAGGCCGATTATCGCGGTCGGCATTGGCAGCCGCCTCGATCTGCTTTGGCGTCATGGGACGCAAGGGGCGTCTAGTTGTTTTCGATGAAGTAGTCATCTTGCTCATGCTTGGTTGCTTGTCGCGCTGAGATGATCCGGATGCGGCCGTTCCGCTCGGTGTAGACGACCGCGAGCACCGCGCCTTCCGCGGCGCCAATCAGGATAAAGCGATCCTCGCCATAGTCCTCGCGGTCATCCAGCCGTTCGACGGCAAACGGGTCTTTGAAAACCTTGGTCGCCATTTCAAAGCTCACGCCATGCTTGGCGTAATTCTCGGCAGCCTTGGCTTCGTCCCATTCAAAGGCATCGCTCATAGTAAATACGGATTATCCGTAGTAAGTCAAGAAATCCAGGCGGTCAATGCGACACAGGTGCGGCCAGCGCCAGGAGCGCCGCCAGCGACCGGCGTCGCCCATGTGCGTGACTCTTTGACGTGCAAAAGAAAGTTGGCGCGCCCGGAGAGATTCGAACTCCCGACCCCCAGATTCGTAGTCTGGTGCTCTATCCAGCTGAGCTACGGGCGCGCTGCTACCGGCAAGACGGGATAGCTATATTCTCCGCGCGGGCTTGGCAAGGCGCGGGTTTTGCGCGCGCGTGTCGTGCGCGGTCGCCCATGCCAGCGCGGCGTCCTCGCTGCGCACGCGGATTGCGAGCACGACCAGATTGAGCAGGAAGAAGGCGCCGGCATAGACCACCAGGCCGAGCGCGAGCGGGACCACCGCGAACTCGAGCGCGACCACCAGGTAGTTGGGGTGGCGCAGCAGGCGATAGGGCCCGCCCCTGATGAGCGCTTCGCCCGGCACGACGATAATGCGTGTGGTCCAGCGCCGGCCGAGCGTGGCGATGACCCACGCGCGCGCCGACAGCAGCAGCACGAAGGCGGCAAGATAGAGCGGATCGACCGGCCGGCCGGCGCCGAAAAGCCACAGGCCGGCGATCCAGGCCGCGTGCAAACCGACGATCAGCGGATAGTGCGCGCGCCCGAACTCAACCCCGCCGGCGGCGATCAGCCGCGCCGTGTTGGCACGCGCGTAGATCAGCTCGGCCAGCCGCTCGAGCGTGACGAATCCCATCAGCAGCGCCCCTTCAGCCATGGCCGGCCTCAAGCGCGAGAAAGCTTGCGGTGAAGCCGGGCCCGAGCGCGGACAGCACCGCCGGCCCCTGCAATCCGCGCGCGAGCGCGGCCTCAAGCACGAACATCACCGTGGGCGCCGACATGTTGCCGTAGCCGCGCAGCACCGCGCGCTCCTCGCCGAGCGCGCCGGCGGCAAGCCCGAGCGCCGCCTCGACCGCCGCCAGCACCTTGGCTCCGCCGGGATGGCAGAGGACGCGCGCGCCCGTGAGCCCGTGGCTTGCGAGGAA
>DATBWJ010000350.1:0-9107 GCA_036514935.1 Xanthobacteraceae bacterium | reverse complement strand
CCGCCGCCAACGAGATCGTCGCCACCGGCGATCGCGTCATCGAAATCCGCCTGAAGCGGCCGTTCCCCCTGCTTCCGGACGCGCTCGGCAAGCCGATGGCCTACCTGTGCCCGGTCATGCCCGAGCGCCTCGCCACCACCGATCCCCACAAGGCGGTGACCGACCCAATCGGCAGCGGTCCCTACAAGTTGGTGGCCAGCGAGCGCGTGCCCGGCGCCCGGATTGTCTACGAACGTTTTGCCGATTACGTGCCGCGCAAGAACGGCACGCCGCAGTTCACCGCCGGGCCCAAGATCACCCATTTCGACCGGGTGGAATGGTCGATCATCCAGGATGTGGCCACGGCCGCCGCCGCGCTCGAGCGCGGCGAGATCGACTGGCTGCAGACGCCCAACGCCGACCTGTTGCCGAGGCTGCGGGCCAACAAGGACATCGTCATCCGCAACATCACCCCGCTTGGGCTGATCGCCTACATGCGGTTCAATCACCTTCATCCGCCCTTCAACAACCCGGCCGTCCGCCGGGCCGTGGTGGGGGCGATCACCCAGTCCGACTACATGATCGCCATCAACGGCAACGACAAGTCGTTGTGGCGCGACGGCGTCGGCTACTTCGCGCCGGGCTCGCCGCTCGCCAACGATGCCGGCATGGAGAGCCTCACGGCCAAGCGTGACCTCGCCAAGGTGCGCAAGGACATCGAGGCCGCCGGCTACAAGGGCGAGCGCATCACCATGATGGTGGCAGTCAACGTGCCCTACCTCAAGATCATGGGCGACGTGACGGCGGACGTGTTCAAGAAGGTCGGCCTTGAGCTCGACTATCAGGCGGTCGACTGGACGACGGTGGTGCAGCGGCGCGGCAAGATGGACCCGCCCAGCGCCGGCGGGTGGAACTTGCTCTGCATCTACGACAACGGCTCGAACCAAGTGAACCCGGCCGCGCACTTGTGGCTGCGCGGAAACGGCAAGGAGGCAGCGCCCGGCTGGCCCACCAGCCCGAGGATCGAAGAGCTGCGCGATGCCTGGTTCCAGGCCAAGAGCATCGAGGAGCAGAAGAAGATCGCGGTACAGATCCAGCTGCAGGCCTTCGCGGACGTCCCCTACATCCCGCTGGGCCAGTCTCTGCCGGCGACCGGCTACCGCCGCCACCTCACGGGCGTGCTCAACGGTCAGCCGGTGTTCTGGAACGTACGGCGTCAGGCGTGATAACCTTACGCCATTGCGGGCGCGCCGGAACGCGGCGCGCCCGCCCCAGCCCTCGACAAACGAAGGATGCCGAGAGGACGGAGCGATCGCTGCCAGAAATGGCAATATGCCGCCGATGCCGTTGAGCTGATCCCGGCCGCGGCGTGGGCCGACGTGCGGCGGTGGCTGCATCGTGTTCGCCCTTGTCCTCCGCAATCTCAAGACGGAACAGCGGGTCGCGCTCTTGTTCGCCTACATCGTCCGCCGCATCCTCGCCACCATCCCGGTTATGGGGGTGGTAGCGATCTTCGTGTTCTCGCTGCTCTACCTGAGCCCCGGCGACCCGGCGGCGGTGATCGCCGGCGACCACGCCTCAGCCCAGGATGTCGAGCGGATTCGCGAGCAGCTTGGCCTCAACGAGCCCTTTCTCACCCGCTTCGGCACCTGGCTCTGGAACGTTATCCGCGGCGATCTCGGCACTTCGATTTTCGCCAGCCTGCCGGTCAGCCACATGATCCTTCAGCGCGTCGAGCCGACGATCGCGCTCACCGTCTGCTCCATGCTGGTGACGCTCGCGGTCGCGATTCCGATGGGGGTGATCGCGGCGTGGAACGCCGGCACCTGGATCGACCGCCTGGTGATGGCGTTCGCGGTGTTCGGCTTCTCGTTCCCGACCTTCGTCATCGCCTATCTTTTGATCTTCGCGCTGTCGATGTGGGCGAACCTGCTTCCCGTGCAGGGCTATGTCAGCATCACCCGTGGCTTGTGGGAGTTCCTGCCCCACGTCATCATGCCTTCGCTGACGCTCGGCATCGTCTTCATCGCGCTGATCGCGCGCATGACGCGCGCCAGCATGCTCGAAGTGCTGAGCCAGGACTACATCCGCACCGCCCAGTCGAAGGGCCTCAGCACCGTACAGGTCCTGCTCGGGCATGCGCTCAAGAACGCCTCGGTGCCGATCGTGACCACCATCGGTCTCGGCATCGCGCTTCTGATCAGCGGAGTGGTGGTGACCGAGACGGTGTTCGCGATTCCGGGGCTGGGGCGGCTGACGGTCGATGCGATTCTCACCCGCGACTATCCGGTGATCCAGGGTGTCGTTCTGGTGTTCTCCGCCAGTTACGTGCTGGTCAACCTGGTCATCGATATCAGCTACACGTTCCTCGACCCGCGGATTCGCTACTGATGACCGCAACGATTTACGATGAGGCACCGGCCGCGGTGTTGGCGCGAGCAAGCCTGCGCGAGGTCGTTCGCCGCCATCCGACCGCGATCGCCGGCAGTGTCCTGCTGCTTTTCATGGTCGCGATCGCGATCTTGGCGCCCTATCTCGGCACCATCGACCCCCAGGCCATCTACCCGATCCGCCGGCTGCGTCCGCCGGGCGCCGACCACTGGTTCGGGACCGACTCGATCGGCCGCGATATCTACAGCCGGGTGATCTTTGGCACGCGCGTCTCGCTGGCTGTCGGCCTCAGCGTCGCCTTGTTGAGCACCGCGGCCGGGCTCGTCATCGGTCTGGTGTCGGGATTCAACCGCCTCGTCGATGCCGTCCTCATGCGCGTGATGGACGGGCTGATGGCGATCCCGCCGATCCTTCTCGCGATCGCGCTCATGGCCTTGACCAAGGCCAGCATTGAGAACGTGATCCTGGCCATCACCGTCGCCGAGGTGCCGCGGGTGAGCCGGCTCGTCCGCAGCGTCGTGCTCAGCCTGCGCGAGCAGCCCTTCGTGGAGGCCGCGCGCGCGGCTGGCACGCGCAGCGGGCGCATTCTCGTGCGCCACATCCTGCCCAATACGCTCACGCCCCTCATCGTGCAGGCGACCTACATCTGCGCCTCCGCGATCATCATCGAGGCGATCCTGAGCTTCCTCGGCGCGGGCACGCCGCCCAACATTCCGAGCTGGGGCAACATCATCGCGGAAGGGCGCACGCTTTTTCTGGTGGCCGCCTACCTCATCCTGATCCCCGGCATATTCCTCTCGATCACGGTGCTCGCGGTCAATTTGATGGGCGACGGGCTGCGCGATGCGCTCGATCCGCGGCTGGCAAGGCGGATGTGAGCGGCGTGTTGACAAGCGCGGGACATCGGGTCGACGCGCCGGCGCACAGCGCCGCGCACACGATTCTGGAAATCGATGACCTGCGCACGCATTTCTTCACCCGGGACGGGATCGTGCGCGCAGTCGACGGCGTGTCCTTGGCGCTTTCCAAAGGCGAGACGCTGGGCGTGGTCGGCGAATCCGGCTGCGGCAAGAGCATCACTGCCCTCTCGATCCTGCGGCTGGTGCCCTCGCCGCCCGGTCGCATCGTCGGCGGCACCATTCGGTTTCAGGGCCGAAACCTGCTCGAACTGACAGAAGCCGACATGCGCGCCCTGCGCGGCAATCACATCTCGATGATCTTCCAGGAGCCGATGACCTCGCTCAATCCGGTGCTGTCCATCGGCCGCCAGATCACCGAGACGCTCATGCTGCACCAGGGCCTGTCGCGCCGCGCCGCCTTCGAGCGCGCGGTCGAGATGCTCACCCTGGTGCGCATCCCCGAAGCGCAGCGGCGCATCCGCCAGTATCCTCACCAGTTCTCCGGCGGCATGCGCCAGCGCGTGATGATCGCGATGGCCTTGAGCTGCAATCCGAATGTGCTGATCGCGGACGAGCCGACCACCGCGCTCGACGTGACGATCCAGGCCCAGATCCTGCACCTGATCCAGGAGATCAAGGACAAGCTCGGCACCGCGGTGATCCTGATCACGCACGATCTCGGCGTTGTCGCCGAAACCGCGCAGCGGGTCGTCGTCATGTATGCCGGTCGCAAGGTCGAGGAGGCACCGGTCGGGGAGCTGTTTGCATTGCCGCTGCATCCCTATACGCGCGGGCTGATGGCGGCGATCCCGCGCCTGAGCCGCGCATTCGATGAGCGGCGCCGGCGTCTCGCCGAGATCCCCGGTATGGTGCCCTCGCTGCGCGACATGCCCCAGGGCTGCAGCTTTGCCCCGCGCTGCCCATTAGCCAGCGATCGCTGCCGCACCGAGTACCCGGCGATCGAGGCTGCGCGTCCCTCCCACCTCGTCGCCTGCTGGAACTGGCGCGAAGTCGCCGCCGAGGGGTTTTCGACATGACTGCCTCGCCGGCGCCCATCCTGGAGGTCGAGGGCCTCACCAAGCACTTTCCGATCCGGCGCGGCGTGTTCTCACGCATGAGCGGCACCGTCTATGCGGTCGACGGCATCAGCTTTTCGATCGCGCCGGGGGAAACGCTTGGCCTGGTAGGGGAGAGCGGGTGCGGCAAGTCGACCGCCGGCAAGGCGATCCTCAAACTGGTCGAGCCGACCGCCGGGCGGATCAAGCTGCGCGGCCGCGACATCACCGACCTTTCGCCCGGCGCGATGCGGCCGCACCGGCGCGAGCTGCAGGTCATCTTTCAGGATCCCTATTCCTCGCTCAACCCGCGCATGTCGGCAGGCGCGATCGTAGGCGAGCCGCTGACCAACTACGGCCTCGCGCGCGGCCAGGCAGTGGAGGATCGGGTCGCCGGGTTGTTCATCCGGGTGGGCCTGCGCCCGGAGCAGATGCAGCGCTACCCGCACGAATTCTCGGGCGGCCAACGCCAGCGCCTCGGCATCGCGCGCGCGCTCGCGCTCAACCCTGGCCTCATCATCTGCGACGAGCCGGTCTCGGCGCTGGACGTGTCGGTCCAGGCGCAGGTGATCAACCTCTTGATGGACCTGCAGGACGAGTACCGGCTGTCCTACCTGTTCATCGCCCACGATCTCGCGGTGGTCGAGCACATCAGCCACCGCGTGGCGGTCATGTACCTCGGCAAGATCGTCGAGCTCACCGACAAGCGCTCGCTCTTTCTCAACCCGCTGCACCCCTACACCGAGGCGTTGCTGTCGGCCGTACCGCGACCGGAGCCGCCGTCACCCGCGACCAAGCGCGAGCGCATCATCCTGACGGGTGACGTGCCAAGCCCGATCAATCCGCCGCCCGGCTGCCGCTTCCACACCCGCTGCCCCTACGCCTTTGACCGCTGCAGGGCCGAGGAGCCCCCGTTCCGGCAGGTCGAGGCGGGCCATTGGGTGGCGTGCCACCTGCGGACGCCGCCCTGACGCCGCCGAGCCGAGCGGGACGGTCGCCGGCCCGTTCTGGTGCTGGACATTTGGCCCGAGGCGCGGTTGGGTTCGGGACCGATGTCGCGAGGGACCGCATGCCGTCTGCCGTCAACACCACGCTCGTGTCGCACATCGATTGTCCCGGTGGCGGCCAGGTCTGGGTCGTGGGGGATGTCCTCTATGTCGGCCACATGCAGGCGCCGAGCGGCACCAGCATTCTCGACATTTCCGACCCGACCAAGCCGCGCATGCTCGCACGCATCGACGTTCCGGAGGGCTGGCATTCGCACAAGGTGCGCGCCAAGGACGGCGTCATGATCGTCAACCACGAGGCGATCGGCCAAGGTGGCCCGGCGCGCTTTCACGGCGGGCTCGCAATCTACGATGTCTCGCGCCCCAGCGATCCGAAGCCGATCACCAAATGGCAGACCGCGGGCACGGGCGTGCATCGCTACGACTTCAACGGGCGCTACGCGTATCTCTCGGCCAGCCGGGAAGGCTATATCGGCAACATCGTGGTCGTCCTCGACCTCCAGGATCCCGCGCGGCCGCGGGAAGTCTCGCACTGGTGGGTGCCCGGCCAGTGGCAGGCCGGCGGCGAGGAGTACCCGTGGGCCGGCTTCACCGAGCCGCGCTGCCACCATCCGCTGCGCGCCGGCGATCGGCTCAACGTCAGCTACTGGCACCACGGCCTCTACATTCTCGACATTTCCGACCTGACGAGGCCAAGATTGGTCGCGGAACACCGGCGCAGTCCCGCCTTCCCGCATCCCACCCACACCTGCCTCGCGATCCCCGAGCCGCTCAAGGGCCGGCGCGTGATGGTGGTGGCGGATGAGGACGTGGCCAAGCTGCACCCCGCCCCGCCCGCCTTCGCCTGGGTCTACGATATCACCGACGAGACCATGCCCACGCCGATCGCAACCATCAACGTCGCCGGCGTCGACATTGACGGGCGTCCGCAGCCGCCGAGAACCGGCTGCCACCAGCCGTCCGAGCGCTTCGCCGGCACGGTCATCCCGTTCGCCTGGTTCGCGCAGGGCCTGCGCTTGTTCGACATCGCCGATCCGTTCGCCCCCCGCGAGGTCGCCTCGTTCGTGCCCGATCGGCCGAGCGGGGAGCGCGCCTCCTCGAACGACGTCACCATGGACGACCGCGGGCTGATCTATCTCGTCGATCGCGTGCGCGGCATCGACGTGATCGAGGCGCGCGTGCACGCATGAGGGTCGAATTGCCGTCGAAAGGGGTGATCGGATGATCGGGCAGGGGCAAGGCGCGCTGAGCCGTATGATCGGCGATGTGGAGGTCGTGGTCGTCAGCGACGGCGTCCTGAACTCGAGCCTCATCCACTTTATCGAAATCGAGCGCAGCGAGTGCGAGCGGCTCGCTGGCGTCCCGGCGGACGGACCGCTGCCGCTGGCGGTGAACGCATTCGTGGTGCGCTCACCCGGCAGCGTGATCCTGATCGACGCCGGCAGCGGCTCGTCCATGGGGCCGACGCTCGGCCATCTCGTGACCAACCTGCGCGCCGCCGGCATCAGCCCCGACTCGGTCGATCACGTGCTCCTCACCCACATTCACGCCGACCATTCCAACGGGCTCATCGCCGAGGACGGCCGCGCCAATTTTTCGAACGCAGACGTTTTCGTGCACGAACAGGAAGCGCATTACTGGCTCGATCTGCCGGGCGATCCCAATGAGCCGGACATGCGGCGGCGCAACCGCGCCAATGCCGCCCGCGCGTTCGCCGCCTACCAAGGCCGTGTCCGGCGCATTCGCGAGGGCGAGGCGCTGCCGGGAATCTCCGCCCACCTGCAGGCCGGGCACACGCCGGGCCACACCGGCTGGCTCCTGCGCACGCGCGGCGAGGCGCTGCTGTTCTGGGGCGACATCGTTCACGTCGCCGCGGTGCAACTGCCGCGACCGGACGCGGCGCTGACCTTCGACATTGATCCGGTGGCCGCGCGCGCGGCGCGGCGGCGCGTCTATGACTGGGTGGCGAACGACCGCATCCAAGTCGCCGGCGCCCATCTCGACCGCGGGTTCGGCTATCTCGCGCGCAAGGGAACCGGTTATCAGTTCGAGCCGGATGCGTGAACGCTGCGCGGCGTTCAGGGAACGTCCTCGCACGCCGCGTCGAGCAACCGCCGGCACTCGGCGAGTTCGCGCAAGGCGCCTTCAAGCTGCCCGAGCTGCTGGCGAGCGAGCGGCCGGCCCTCGGGCAATGCCGCCGGCAGCTCGTCCGCCGCCCTGGCAGCAGCGTTCGTCTGTAGAAGCGAATCCGCGCGGCCATCCTCTTCGGCCCGTTCATGGCGGTCCGCGTCTTCCATGCCAAACCTCGGCAGGATCGCCGCCGGGCCGTGCTCCTCTTTTTCGGCGCTGGTGTCCTCAGGCGGCTGCGCGGTCTGCCAGATCGACTGGACGATATGCACGCCCTGCTCCCGCAGGATGCGCTGCACGCCGCGGATCGTGTAGCCCTCGTTGTAGAGCAGATGGCGGATGCCGCGCAGAAGGTCGACGTCGTCGGGCCGGTAATAGCGGCGGCCACCGCCGCGCTTCATCGGCCTGATCTGCTGGAACCGGCTTTCCCAAAAGCGCAGCACGTGCTGCGGCACGTCGAGGTCTTCGGCGACCTCGCTGATGATGCGGAACGCATCAGGTGCCTTGTCCGCCATGTCCGCTTGGTCCAATGCAGTCGCTCTTGCGCGGCTACTCGCTTGGTGTCTCGGGCTTGGTGTTGATGCGCTGCTTGAGAATCGCCGAGGGCTTGAACACCATCACGCGTCGCGGCGAGATCGGCACTTCGCGGCCGGTTTTCGGGTTGCGGCCGATGCGCTGGCCTTTCTTGCGCACCATGAACGAGCCGAACGAGGACAGCTTCACCGTCTCGCCCCGCTCCAAACACTCGGTGATCTCCTTGAGCACCTGTTCGACGAGCGCCGCCGATTCGGTGCGCGACAGGCCCACCTTCCGGTAGACCGCCTCGCACAGGTCCGCCCGTGTGACTGTCTTACCGGCCATCGTCCAGCCCCGCCCAAAGCCGACTTCTTACAGTATTTCAACGATATGAGCTTGGCCGCCCATGTCAACAGGCTCGCTGCCCGTTCGTGTGCGACGGCCCTACCAGCGCAGCAGCGCCGCCGCCCAGGTGAAACCCCCGCCCATCGCCTCCAGGAGCAGAAGATCGCCGCGTTTGATGCGACCGTCGCCCACCGCCACCGACAGCGCCAGCGGAATCGAGGCGGCCGAGGTATTGCCGTGCCGGTCGACGGTGGAGATGATCTTCTCCGGCGCGATTCCCAGCTTGTGCGCCGAGTCGTCGATGATGCGCTTGTTGGCCTGATGAGGGACGAACCAGTCGATGTCGGCCGCGCTATAGCCAACGTCCTTGAAGGCATCGACCACGACGTCGGAAATCATCGCCACGGCGTGCTTGAAGACCGCTCGTCCCTCCATGCGCAGCCGCCCGACGGTGCCGGTCGAGGACGGGCCACCGTCGACGTAAAGCTTGGTCTTGTGGCGGCCGTCGGAGCGCAAATGCGCGGTGAGCAGCCCACGGTCCTCGCGCGTGCCCGGCTGCGCCTGCCCCTCCAACACGAGGGCGCCGGCGCCGTCTCCGAACAGCACGCAGGTCGAGCGGTCGGTCCAGTCGAGGATGCGGGAATAGGTCTCCGCGCCGATCACGAGCGCGCGCCGGTAGGCACCCGTGCGCAGCAAGCCGTCCACCGTGGCAAGCGCAAAGACAAACCCGCTGCACACCGCCTGCAGGTCGAACGCCGCGCCGCGGGTGATGCCGAGGCCGCATTGCA
>DATBWJ010000349.1:0-5232 GCA_036514935.1 Xanthobacteraceae bacterium | reverse complement strand
GTCGATCTCGACGGCCGCCGCATCGACAAGGTGCTGGCGGAGCGCGTGCCAGCGCGCCATCGCGCAGCCTGACCGCCCTTCCGCCGCCGCATTCGAAGTGTTAACCGATCAGGTCGGCGCCGCGCGCCGCCACCGGCCTTTCTGCTGGAACCATCGGCGAATGGAGCACTCGTTCCGGGTGGGATTGCTCGCTGTCGGCTTGGCGCTCGCCACGCCGGCGGCGGCCCAGTTTGGCTCGATCTTCAGCGATCCGCCGCGCCCGCCGAGCCAAATCCCGAATCGCCCGCCGCCGCTCGGCCTGCCGCAGCAGATGCCGCCAGAGGAAATGGACGAGGATGCGCAGGTGCTCGGCACGAGCCGCGCGCCGCAGACAGCCACCCGGCCGCTTCCGCCGCCGCCCGGGGCCGTTCGCGCGCAGCCGCTGCCGCCTTTGCCGGGCAGCGCGCCGCCCGACGCGCAGGCTGCCCGGACCCCGGGGTTGCAACCCGGGCAAACCGTTCCCCCGATCGGCCAGCCGCCCACCCGCCACTCTCGTCCGCCCGCGCCCGCCAATACGGCGCCGCAGCCGGGCGACGAGGTGATCACCGAAATGCCCTCGCAGAAGATCACCAACCCGACCGCCGTGTTCGCCGGCCTTGACAAGATCACCGGCCGCATCATCGCCTTCGACGTGGCAATCAACGAGACCGTGCAGTTTGGCGCGCTGCAGGTCACGCCGCACGTGTGCTACACGCGGCCGCCGACCGAGGCCGCGAATACCGACGTCTTTGTCGAGGTGGACGAGGTCACCCTGCAAGGCGAGGTCAAGCGCATCTTTGCTGGCTGGATGTTCGCGACGAGCCCCGGTCTGCATGCGGTCGAGCATCCAATTTACGACGTGTGGTTGACCGACTGCAAAGGCGGCGCGGCGGTCGCCGCGGACACTCAGCCGGTGACGCCGTCTGCGCGCCCGCCGCAGCGGCCCGCGACATCTGGCCCGCGGCAGTCCGCGACCGCGAGCCCGCGCCCTGTGCCGCCACCATCAGCACCGCGGCCGCCCTCCGCACCGCCGCAGACCGCCCCGCCAACCGGGGCGCCGCCCGCAGCCAGCCGGCGCTGAAGAGGATACATAGCCGGCCTGCAAGTGGCGGCCGAGCGGAGTTTGCCTTCCTTCGAGGAGCTGCCGACGATCAAGGTGCGGTTGTGGCCGCCCAGGGGATCCTGCTCAGGAGCCGAGTCCGAGCTTGTCGCCGGCGCGCAAGAACTTCTGCGGATCGATCGCGTCGCCTTCAACCCGCGTTTCGTAATGGAGGTGAGCGCCGGTTGAGCGGCCGGTCGAACCGAGTCGGCCCAAAATCTGGCCGATTTTCACCGTCTGCCCAGCGGCGACGCTGATCTCGGACAAGTGGCCATAGCGGGTCGATAGGCCGTTGCCGTGGTCGATCTCCACCAGCTTGCCGTAGCCGCCGTTCCAGCCGGCCTGGCTCACCGCTCCGGCCGCGGTCGCCCGCACCGGGTCGCCCGGCTGGCCGCGCAGGTCGATCCCGGTATGCATGGCGGGCCGACCCAGAAAGGGGTCGGTGCGCACGCCAAAGCCGGAGGACGCATCAAGCTCGCCGGTCATCGGCTTGCGCACGGGCACGTTCGCGAGCGTGCGCGTGAGACGATCGACGTGAGCGCGCGCGAGATGAATGCGTTGAAGCTGCCATTCGAATGCGTGATCGGGGGAGACCTTCACTGGCACGAACGGGCCGCCGGTGGCGTCCCGGTCCGGCTTGGCGACGCTAAGCCCAAGATCGGCCAGCGCGGTGCGGATGCGCCGCGCCTTGCGTTCGATGCTCTGCTCGATTGCATCGAGTGAGGCGCCTTGGCGTCCTTCGACGCGGTCGAGCGATTGCTGCAGCCACGCCAACGCGCCGGCGACGCCTGCGTTGAGGACCCGGCCGGCGAGCCGGCCGACGGTCGCGGACGCGCCTACGTCCAGCCCCGAGCCGCGCTCGGGCAGGAGGGCGCCGCGATCGCCGATCGGTTTCCCGCCCGAGCCAAGCGCGTCGCGGGCGCGTCCGCTGGGCCTGATCGCGCCCGTCGTCGCGGGATCGGCCAAGGTGCCGAGCGTATTGGCGCGTGATTCCAACGTCGCCTGCCGGCGAATGAGCTGATCGAGCTTGTGCTCGAATAGCTGCTGATCGAGGAGTTGACGGCTGGTGAGGCGATCGACCTGCATGCGCATCTCGGCGATGCGGTCCTCGTAGGCGGACTGCAGGTCGGCCTGGCGCGCGATCAGCCGCGCCAGCACATCGTCATGAAAGGCGAAGTAGGTCGCGGTGACGATCGTCCACGCAGCCATGATGACGAGCGTGCCGACAATCGTCCAGAACGCGACCGGACCGACGCGCACCTGGCGGCCAGCATGGCCGAGCGTGTAATCCGCCGCAACGCCGTGCGCCGACCGCCCCGCCTGCCGATGAGCGACTTCGCGCCCCTCGTCGTGGTGCGCATGGCGGCCGCAGGATTGACGCGCACGCGCGGACTGGCCGTCGGCCTGTCCGGCACGCACACCCGAATGGTGGCGGAGATCGCAAGAGTGGGACATCGACGCTCCCGCACCGGCCGCCAGCCGGCCGGTACTCGCGCCGATCGAATCAAATCGTAGTTAATTTTATGCAAATGCCAGCTAAAGAGCCCTGGCGGCCGCCAGCACCTCCTCCGCGTGACCGTCGACGTTCACCTTCGGCCAGATGCGCGCGATGCGGCCGTCCGGTCCGATCAGGACCGTGCTGCGCCTGATCCCCATGTAGGTACGCCCGTACATCGATTTCCTCGCCCACGCGCCGTAGGCCTCAAGCACGCGGTGGGTTTCGTCGGATGCGAGCGGCGTGGTCAGTTCGTGTTTCCTCTTGAAGGCGTGTTGAACCCGGACGGGATCGGCCGAAACTCCGACAACCGCCGTATCGGCCCTGGCAAATGCGCCCTTGAGCCGGGAGAATTCCATGGCCTCGCGCGTGCAAGTGGGAGTGGTTGCTTTGGGATAGAAATACAGAACAAGCTTCTTGCCTTTGAAATCGGCAAGGTTGACGCGGCCGCCGCCATCGGACGGCAGCTCGAAGTGGGGCGCCTTCGTGCCTGCGGCGAGATTTGCTGCCATGTGCCTTCCTTTCGTCGCTTTCACGCGGTCTTTGTCGGGGTGAGGATTGCATCCTAGGGTGGGGCAAAACGCCAGCGGGTGGACCGGGTCAAGCATGATCTGGCGGGCGCATCGCCTGTGCCTAGGAAGGGTCGCCATCGATTTGGCGTAGTGGGGACGCCCGAGGGGGCATGGCGGACATCAACCTTGGTCCAAAACTTGCCGGCTTGCGTGGCTTGCAGGCAAGCCTTGAGTCCGAGCGCTCAGAGCGGGCGCGTGCGGACGAGCGGCAGCCGCCGATGCGCCGGCTTCATATCGGGCGTTATGCGCGGCTCTTGTGGCGCGCGAGAATGCTCGCGCCGCATTTGCGGCGCGTTGCCATTGTCGCCGGTTCGCTCGTTGGCATGTTGGTGCTGGCGCTCGGCATCCTGTGGTGGCGCCTGGCGAGCGGGCCGATCGCGCTCGATGTGGCGACGCCGTGGATCACCGCCGCGGTCGAACAGAATTTCGGCGCGCGCCACAAGGTGGAGGTCGGCGGCACCATCCTGGAACGCGATGAGTCTGGTCGCGCCGCCGTGCGCATCCGCGACATCGTTGTCCGTGAGCCGGACGGCGCGATCGTCGCAAGCGCGCCGCGCGCCGAGGTCGGCCTATCGAGCGCGAGCCTGCTGACAGGGCGCCCACGTGCCGAAAGCCTTCGTCTGGTGGGAGCGGAACTGTCGGTGAGGATCGGCGCGGACGGGCAGTTCACGCTGATGACGAGGGAGGAGGTGCCGGCGACCACGGCGTCGACTAGCGCGCGCGCGCCAGAGCCGCAGCCGGTGTGGAGCGTCCGCTCAAAGGCGTTTCTGCGCGACGCACCAAGGAACTTCGCAGCCTTGCTGGCGTGGATCGACAGCCTGAGCGCACTCGGCCTCGACGGTTACGACCTCAATGAGATCGGCCTGAAAAACGGTCGTATCGTTGTTGACGATCAACGCAATGGGCAACGTTCGGTATTCGACAACATCACCCTCAGCCTGACGCGTCCACGCGCCGGGGAGGTCGTGTTCAAGATCGGGTCAGAGCAGCACGAGCGGCCATGGCTGCTGCTGGCTTCGGTCAAGACGACCGCCGGTAGTCGGCGCGCGGTAAGCATCGAGGCGCGCAAGATCTCGCTGCGCGACGTGTTGCTGGCGTTGCGCCTCGGTGACGGGCAGCTCGCTGCCGACGTTCCGTTCTCTGCCACGGTCCGCGCCGAGATCGGGGCCGACGGAACCCCGGAAACTGTGAACGGCCGCATGGTCGTCGGCCCTGGTATGATCGGTGACATTGCACAGGGCAACGGTCGCATCGCCATCAACCGAGCAGAAATCGGCATGGAGTGGGATGCTTCACGCCGGTTGCTGGCGGCCCCTTTCCAGATCATATCGGGTGCGAACCGCTTCACCCTGATGGCGCAGGCCGTGGCGCCACGCGAGGCCGGCGGACCTTGGATGCTATCGCTGTCGGGGGGCAGCATCGTCCTTGCGCCGGTCGACCGCGCGGTCGGCGAACCGCTCGTTCTCAACCGGATTGCGATCCGCGGCCGGCTTGATCCGAACCGGCGACGCCTCGATCTTGACCACGGCGACATCGGCGGCAAGGGAGCGGCCGTCGCGGTGTCCGGCAGCCTCGATTTCTCGGGCGACGAGCCGCGGCTGGCGATGGGGCTCGCCGCGCAGCAGATGTCGGTTGCCGCCTTCAAGCAGATGTGGCCGCTGCCGGTGATTCCGGGCGTGCGCGCATGGATTGTCGAGCGTCTGCACAGCGGCTCAATCGAACGCGTGGAGATCGCTACCAACGCGCCGCTGTCGGCACTGCAGAGCAGCGGGCCGCCTATTCCCGATGACGGCCTGTCGGTCGAGATCGTTGCGAGCCGCGCGACGATCCAGCCGGTCGAAGGCCTACCGCCGATCACCGACGCCGATC
Organism: Xanthobacteraceae bacterium; assembly: GCA_036514935.1. GTDB lineage: Bacteria > Pseudomonadota > Alphaproteobacteria > Rhizobiales > Xanthobacteraceae > DATBWJ01. Next base: position 179 of record DATBWJ010000349.1, on the reverse strand, counting down.
TGGTCGCGCGCATCAATGGGCGCTCGGCCAGGGTCGCGCTTGGCCGCGGGACGGTCGAGTTGACATCGGGACGCCGGCTGACGGTGAGCAATGGATTGTTCGAAGTGCCCGATGCGCAGATCGACAAGCCAGCGGCGCGCGTGCGATTGCGCGTGGACGCCCCCGTCCCGGCGGCCGCC
>DATBWJ010000348.1:0-4371 GCA_036514935.1 Xanthobacteraceae bacterium | reverse complement strand
GCTCAGTCGCGCAGCAGCGCGTCCGCCTCGAGCGCAGCGCGATAGAGCGCCTCGGCGTCCACGCGCAAAGCGCGCCGCGACACATCGCGACTGTAATACATGTGGCCCCCGCCGTAGAGCGCGAACGTCAGCCGCTCGGCGGCAAAGGCCGGCAACTGGTCGATGATAAGCTTCGTGCCAAAATAGGGCGTGACCAGATCGCTCGCGCCATGGGTGACGAGGACGCGCAGGCGGCGGTCGGTGGCGAGCGCGCGGACGAGGTCGTCCACCGCTTGGGGCCCGACGCGTCCGCGGCCCCAGTCCCAGCGTCCGTTGGCCTCGTGGCTCTGCAAGCGGTACTGATCCTCGACGTGCCAGCCCAGCACCCGCCGATAGAGGTCGGTCATGCCATTGGTGAGCGGGGCGGCGAGCGCGCTCAGCATCGGGTCGGACCAGCGCGGGCGGGCCGCGTGCGGGTTGGGATCGCTCGCGGTCACGGTGGCGTCGTAGGCGGAGGCGACGACGCCCTGCCCGCGGTAGAACTCGCGCGCGAACGTCTCCCCGTCCACGCGCCCGGCCAGCCGCCGCACCAGGTCGCGATCAAGTCCGGTGAATGCGGCAACCCGCGCGCTCATGCGCTCGACCGCGGCGGCATCGCGCGGACCGCGCAGGAGGTCGCGCAGGTATTCACCGGCGGCATAGTGCTCAACCTCGCGCAGCGCCTCGCGATCGAACGGCCCCTTCGCTTCGCGCGCGGTGGCGGCCATCGCCGGCAGGCGCGCGACCCATGACATCGGCGCGTGCGCGGCGAGCCCGAACAGCCCGAAGTCCAGCACCGGCGAGATCAGCACGAGCCCGCGCACGCCGACGTCCTGGCCTTCCTGCAGCGCGCGCGCGATCTTCGCCGCCCGAAAGCCGCCGTAGCTTTCGCCGACGAGGAATTTCGGCGAAGGCTGGCGCGCGAACTTCTCGATCCACTTGCGCACGAACACCGCCAGCGCCTCGGCGTCGCCGTTCACCGACCAGAACTGCCGGCGCGGGCCATCCCCGCGCACGGTGATCTGGCTGTAGCCGGTCCCCGGCGGATCGACGAACACGAGGTCGCTGAAGTCGAGCCACGTTTGCGCATTCGAAACTAGGCGCGGCGAGGCCGACGGCGTGATCTCGTCAAACGGCAGCCGCCATGGCCCAACGGCGCCGAGGTGGAGATAGGCCGATGCCGCTCCCGGCCCGCCGTTGAACACGAAGGTCACGGGGCGCGGCCGCTCGGACCGCTCGGCCATGAGATAGGCGATGTAGGCAACCTCCGCCTGCAGCGAGCCGTCGTTGGCGTCGAGCAACGGGATCGATCCGGCGATCGCCTTGAAGGGCAGGGAACGCCCCGGCAGATCGACCGAATGCTGGGTGACGGAATCCGGCGGCAGCCGCGCGGTGGCCGGCCGGGCCGGGCGCCCGCCTTCGCCGGCCGACGGCGGTGCCTCGCGTGGAACCTGCGCGGTGGCGGGCGCAGGCATCAGGAGCGTCATCAGCGCCAACAGCGCGATGATGGGATGCCGCCACCCGCGCGCGCTCGTCATCGCTGCGACACCTGTCTCTTGGGCGGCTTCTTGGCGGGGCTCGGCGCAGAGGGCGGCTCAGGCAGGCGCTCGATCGACACCAGCCGGCCGCCGACGAAGCGGTAGATGCCGGGCCGCGCCCCGACGATGTACGTCATCACCACGCTGCGCTCGCTGCGCTCGTTATTGCCGATCTGCACCATCTGCGCCTGACCCGTGGCGCGCACCACCTCGCACTCCGTCATTTCGAGCGCGAGGCCGCGCGCGGGCGCGGGCGCCGCCGGGCCGGCCTGCCCGCCGGCGATATCCTGGCCGGAGGCCGGCGGCGCCATGTCAGCGCAGCGGCCCTCGCCGTCCACGAGGTCCTGCGGGCCGACGGCGGCGCTTTTGGCGTCGCGCTTCATGAACTCGCTGAAGCTCGGCGGCGCGAACATGTCGGTGTGAATCTTCGGCAGATTGACCTGGCTGATGTCCGGGACCGCACACGCGCCGAGAAGGAGCGCCACCAGCGCCGCCTTCGCCATTGCAGCTACTGGAATCCGATGCATCCGACCTGTCCTGCTCCCCCGGCCGAATTTCAAGAGCGCGTTTGCGTCGCCATCAAGGCGGACCGACTCGCGGCAGCGTGGCGGCGGTCGGCCCAGCCATCAACCCTGGCGTTGCCAGCGCCCCTGCTCGTCCGGCTGCCAATAGGTTACGTCGAATCCCTGCGCCTTGGCGACGCGCCAGTGCTCGCGCGCGGCGGCCACCGCGTCGGGGTCCTCGCCGTCGAACAAGAGCACGATACGTTGATAGCCGGCGACATCCGCAGGCATCGAGGCGCCGTCGATGAGGAAGCGCACCGTTGCGGCATTCGGATTGTGGTCGTGGACGGTCAGCACCACCGGCTGATCGGCCGCCCCGCTTTCGCGATAGCTGCCATGCGGCAGGAAACCGTCCTCGCTGTAAGTCCACAGGTGCGCGTCGAGCGCCTCGATACGCTCCTCGGAGGAGGACTGCACGATCACTCGCCAGCCGCGCTGCAGCGACTTTTCGAGCAGCGCCGGCAGCGCCCGTTCGACCGGCTGCTGGCGCAAGTGGTAGAAGAGGATCTCGGTCACGGCCGGGGTCAATCTTCGTAATAGTCCTCGACCAGGCGGTCGAGCAGCCGGACACCCCAGCCGGAAGCCCAACTCCTGTTGATGTCGGATTGCGGCGAGCCCATCGCGGTGCCGGCGATGTCGAGATGCGCCCACGGCGTCTTGCCGACGAAGCGCTGGAGCAACTGGGCCGCTGTGATCGAGCCGCCATGACGGCCGCCGGTGTTCTTCATGTCGGCGAATTTCGAGTCGATGAGCTTGTCGTATTCGGGGCCCAGCGGCATGCGCCAGATCCGCTCGCCGGTCTTCTCGCCGGCCTTGGCCAGCCGCTCCGCCAGCTTGTCGTCGTTGCAGAACAGCCCGGCATATTCCTGGCCGAGCGAAATGATGATGGCGCCGGTCAGCGTGGCGAGGTCGATCATGAATTTGGGCGCGAAGCGGTCGGCGACATAGTGGAGAACATCGGCCAGCACGAGGCGCCCCTCGGCGTCGGTGTTGATGATCTCGATGGTCTGGCCCGACATGGTCTTGACAATGTCGCCCGGCCGCTGCGCCGCGCCGGACGGCATGTTCTCGACGAGCCCGACGGCGCCGACCGCGTTGACGCGCGCCTTGCGCGTGGCCAGCGCTTGCATCAGGCCGACCACGCAGGCCGCCCCCGCCATGTCGCCTTTCATGTCCTCCATGTTCTGCGCCGGCTTGATTGAGATACCGCCGGTATCGAAGCACACGCCCTTGCCGACGAAGGCGACCGGCTTGTCTCCGCGCCTGCCGCCGTTCCAGCGCATGACCACCATGCGGCTCTCGTGCGCAGAGCCCCGGCCGACGCCGATGAGCGCGTTCATGCCGAGCTTCTGCATCGCCTTGACGTCGAGCACCTCGACGGCCACGCCAAGCTTGCGCAAGGCGGCGGCCCGGCGGGCGAATTCCTCCGGGTAGAGCACATTGGCCGGCTCGTTGACGAGGTCGCGCGCCAAGGCGACGCCGTTGGCGAGCGGCTCCTTGGCGCTCCACGACTTGCGCGCGGCTGCCGCATCGCCGACGCCGATCGTCAGGCGCACCGTGGGCGGGGGCGGCTCGTCGTCCTTCTTCTTGGTCTTGTAGCGATCGAAGCGATAGGCGCGCAGCCGCGCACCGAGCGCGATGTCGGTCGCCTGATCCGGCTTGAATGCGCCCCCCGGAAGCTCGGCCAGGACCGTCGCCTCGGCGGCAGCCGCCGGCACCTTGCTCATGGCGATGCCTCCCAGGCGCAGGTAGTCCCAGGGTTTTAGATCGGCCGGCTTGCCACAGCCCACCACCACCAGGCGGGAGGCCTTCAGGCCCGCCGGCATGACAAGATCGAGCGCGGACCCGAGCTTGCCCTTGAAGCGCTCGGCCTCCGCCGCGCGTCCGATCAGGTTGGCGACCGCGCCGAGCAGCTTGCGCGTGGCGGTGCCCAACTTGAGGCCGTCGTCGCAGAACACCACGAGAACTCCGCGCGCGGGCAGCGCGATTGCGCCAAATCCGATCTTCAAGCTATCCGGCATGTCGCTCCCCGATGATCTCGGCCGGCGGACGCCGAGCCTCGTGGCGTCGGCCGGCGGCGTGTTCTAGGGCGCAGGCGCGGTGGCCGGCAAGCCTGGATGCGCGCGCCATGCCGGTTGCAAGGCCTTAACCATTCCTGTTTGTTTTTCAACAACTTTGCCTCGGGACGGCCATTTTGTCCCGACATGGTGAATCCTGAAATGGCCTGGACGGCGGGGCGGGGGCCGGCTGTG
>DATBWJ010000347.1:0-5753 GCA_036514935.1 Xanthobacteraceae bacterium | reverse complement strand
ACCTTCGCCAGCCACACCTATCCCGACTTCCACCTCCTCATGCCATTGTTCGTGTGCCGGCGCTGGGAGGGAACGGTGAGCGCGATGGAAGGCCAGGCGCTCAAGTGGGTGAAGCCGAACCGGCTGCGGGATTTCCCCATGCCGCCGGCCGACCTGCCGCTGATCGCGCACGTGACGACGCTGCTGTTGGGCTGACATGCGCAAGATGCTCATGAGGTTTTCGTCCCCCTTCGCGTGCGCCTGCCGCTTGGGCGCCTTCGGCGCCGATGCACGCGGGGCCGCCGCCATCGAATATGGATTGCTCGTCGCGTTGCTCTCCGTCGCGATCATGGCGACGGTCTTTGCGACGGGCACGGGCATCAGGACCACGCTCTACGAAGTCTTAAACGCGCTGGTCGGAGGATAACGCTTCGCCCGCCGCGGCGGCGTGAGGCCCGGGGGCGTCAGCGTGGCGCCTTCTCGCCGGCCGAGCGTTCCGTGGTGCCGAGGGCGTCCGCAAGGCGGGTGCGCGCGGCGCCCGGCGTCAGCGGCCTCTGCTGGCTCCCGTGGGGAGCCCAGCCCGACAAGAAGACGATATCGAAGGTGGCGCGCACCTTGCCATCGGCGTCGGCGAACTTTTCCGCATAGATCGTCATCACGCGCATGAGCGTGGCGCGCTTGAGGGGCGCACGCCGGCGCTCGATCAGGGCGTTGGTCGCTCCCATGCGGCGCAGGTCGTGCAGGAGCGCGATCGGCGCTGGGTAGCGCACGGTCAGCCGCTCGACGTCGGCGACCGGCAGCGCGAACCCCGCGCGCTGCAAGAGCGCCCCTAGTTCGCGCACATCGGCGAAGGGGGCCACCCGCGGCGAGGCGCCGCCCTCGACCTCGGCCTCCGCACTGGCGAAACTGTGGCGCAGTTCGCACAGCGTGTCGCCTCCGAGCAGGGCGGCGAGGAACAGCCCGTCGGGCTTGAGCGCGCGGCGGACCTGCACCAGCGCGCCCGGCAGGTCGTTGACCCACTGCAGGGCGAGCGCGGAAACCACGAGATCGAGACGGCCCGGCGCGAACGGCAACAATTCCTCGTCGGCGGTCACCTTCGGCCCGGCGTGGGCGGCGATCTCGTCGAGAAGGGGAGAGACGGCGATCATCGTCCCAATCGCCGCGCTTTCTGCCAGCCGTTGCCGCAAGGCCGCGGTCGGCGAGCCGAGATCGACCGCGACCTCGAAGCGGCGCAGGACCGCTGCGAGCCGTTCGGCCATGTCCGCGGCCACACGCTCGGCCAGGAACGTCGCCGGCCCGAGCGCCTGCGCCCGCTGACGGCGCGCGCGCAGCAGGCGACGGTCGAAGATGGCGGGCGCTGAGGGCATCGTCGAGGGCATCGGTTGAGCCTGTCTCGCTGGAGCGGTAGCGTAGCGGCATGCGCCTGCCGGCAATAGAGCGGCCACGCGCGGCGTCGTTCGCCGGCCGCCTGCATGCGGGCGCGCGCCGCGTCCTAAACGTCGCCCTGCCGCCCCTGTGTCTGTCCTGTCGCGCGCCGGTGGTGGACGACGCGCTCTGCCCGGCCTGCTGGGGCAAGCTCTCCTTCATTGCGCCGCCCTATTGCCCGCGCCTCGGCATCCCCTTCGCCTATGATCCCGGGCCGGGCGTGCTGTCGATGGAGGCGCTCGCCGACCCGCCGGCCTATGGCCGCGCGCGCGCCGCCGTGCGTTACGACGAGATCGCCCGCACGCTCGTGCATGCCCTCAAGTATGACGATCGGCTCGATCTCGCCCCGACGCTGGGTCGCTGGATGGCGCTGGCCGGCCGCGAGCTCCTTGAGAGCGCCGACGCCCTCGTCCCGGTGCCGCTCCACTGGCGCCGGCTGTGGGCCCGCCGCTTCAACCAGGCGGCGGTGCTGGCGCAAGCCGCCGCGCGCGCAAGCGACGTACCGGTCGCCTACGACGCGCTCAAGCGCGTGCATGCCACCCGCCAGCAGGTCGGCCTGTCGCGGCCCGAGCGCGCCGCCAACGTCGCCGGCGCCTTCCGCGTGCCGCCGGAGGGGCGGCCGTCGGTGAAAGGCAGGCGCCTCGTCGTGGTGGATGACGTCCTCACCTCCGGGGCGACTCTGGACAGTTGCGCGCGCGTTCTGCTGCGGGCAGGAGCGGTTAACGTGGATGTGCTGGTATTTGCCCGGGTTGTTCAGAAGTTCGGCGGCCCCATATAGTACAGAGGCGCTGACCTATAGGCTCGCCATGCCGCGCGTCGAGTTGTACACCACGCCCACCTGCTCGTATTGCCACGCCGCCAAGGCGTTGCTGCGCCGCAAGGGCATAAGCTTTGCCGAGATCAACGTCGTGGGAGACCCCGCCCGACGCGCTGAGATGGTCGAACGCGCCCACGGCCGCATGACCGTACCGCAGATATTCATCGGACCGACCCACGTCGGCGGCTTTGAGGAACTCTACGCGCTCGAGCAGGCGGGTAGGCTTGATGCGCTGCTCACCGCATAGCATAGGAGGTGCGGGATGACGGATCGCGACCGCTCGATCTTCCGCGCCGCGCTCGTGCAGATGCGGTCAGGGCGCACGCCCCAGGACAACATCGATGCCGCGGCCACGCTGATCGGCGAGGCCAAAGCGGCCGGCGCCGCCTATGTGCTGACCCCCGAGATGACCAACATCCTGGAGACTACGCGCGAGCGGCTATTCGCGGCGATCGTTGCCGAGGAGAAGGACCCGACGCTGGCGGCCATGCGCGAGCTTGCGCGCCAGCACGGCCTGTGGCTGCACATCGGCTCGCTGGCGATTGCCGCCTCGCCCGAGCGGGCCGCCAACCGCTCCTTTCTGATCAACCCGAAGGGCGCAGTCGTTGCGCGCTACGACAAGATCCACATGTTCGACGTCGACCTCGCCGGCGGCGAGAGCTACCGCGAATCGCGCAACTTCCGCGCCGGCGACCTGGCGGTGGTCGCCGATCTGCCGTGGGGCCGGCTGGGGCTGACGATCTGCTACGACCTGCGTTTCCCTGCGCTCTATCGCGCGCTGGCGGAGGCCGGCGCCTCGTTTCTGGCCATTCCGGCCGCCTTCACCCGTCAGACGGGCGAGGCACACTGGCGGGTGCTCACGCGCGCGCGCGCCATCGAGAACGGCTGCTTCGTGCTGGCGGCGGCGCAAGGCGGCACCCACGAGGACGGCCGCGAGACATTCGGCCACTCGATCGCGATCGATCCTTGGGGGCGCGTGCTGGCGCAGGGCGGCCGCGAGCCGGGCGTGGTGGTGGCCGAGATCGATCCGTCGGCGGTGGCGACCGCGCGCGGCCGAATTCCGTCCCTCCAGCACGGCCGGCGCTTCGAGGTGATCGAGCCGATTGCCGAACCGGCGCATCTCCATATCGTGGGAGACGCGTCATGATCCGCTATTCGCTGGTCTGCGCGCAGGGCCACGCCTTCGAGAGCTGGTTCGCCAGTTCGCGCGCCTATGACCAGCAGATCGAGCGCGCGCTCGTCGCCTGCCCGACCTGCCAATCGAGAAAGGTCGAGAAGGCGATCATGACGCCGCGCGTCGCGCGCGCCGACCTTCAGTCCGAGCGAGCGGCGGAGCCGGTGTCCGAGCCGCCGCCCGCGCAAGCGCGATCGCCGGTCGCCATGATGTCGCCGCAGGAACGCGAGGTTCGCCAGAAGCTGAAGGCGCTGCGCGACCATCTCATCCAGAATGCCGATCATGTCGGCCCGCGCTTTCCCGAGGAGGCGCGCAAGATGCACTACGGCGAGATCGAGCACCGCTCGATCTACGGCGATGCCACCCCCGAGGAAGCCAAGGCGCTTCACGAGGAGGGCATCGAATTCCATCCCCTGCCGGTGCTGCCCGAGGACCGCAACTGATGCGGCCGCGCCCGGCGAGGGCGCGTCAGTGCGCCCACAGCAGCAGCGCGACGCCCGCTACGATCAGCACGATCCCGAGCGCTTCGCGCGGCGTGGCCGGCTGCCCGAACAGGAAGCGCGAGATCGCCTGCGCGAACAGGACCTCGACGAGCGCGAGCGTGCGCACGCTGGCCGCCGTCGCCACGGCAAAGGCCAGGAACCAGAATTGCGAGGCGAGCGCGCCCATCAGCCCGGCGAACAGCGACGGCCGCCACGCCCGCAGGATCGCAACCAGCACGCTGCGCTCGCGCACGCACAGGTAAAGCGTCAGCAGCCCCGCCTGCAGCGCGAGCCCGACGGCAAGCGTGAACGTCGCGGCCATGACGAAACTCGGCTCGCCCAGGCTGAGGATGGCGCCGCGGTAGCCAATGGCGGACAGGCCGAACAGCCCGCCCGCGGCAAGGCCGAGCACCATCGGCTGCATGCCGCCGCTGACGCCTGAGCGCGGCGACATCAGCACGACGCCGGACGTCGCCACCAGGATCGCAATGCTCATGAGCGGGGTCAGCGCGTCGCCGAGCAGGATCAGCCCGAACAGCGCGACTTGCACCGGCTCGGTCTTGATGTAGGCGATCGCCACCACGAACGAGCGTTCGCCCATGGCCGCCAGCATGAGGGCGGTGGCCGCGATCTGCGCCAGCGCGCCGTCGATGACCCACGGCCAGAACAGCGCACCCGGCCGCGGCGGCGCGCGCCCGAGCGCGAACGCGAGCGCGCCCAGGAACACCAGCGCGAAGGGAAGCCCGAACAGGAAGCGGACATGCGTTGCGCCGACGGTGCCCAGCCGCGTGGTCAGCTCGCGCTGGGTGGCGTTGCGCACGGTCTGCGCCGCCGCGGCGGTCACAGTGAAGGCGGCCCAATGCCAGGAGGAATCGAGCATGGCGGCGTCGCGTCAGGACCCCTCGCCGGGCGCCGCCCGGCGGCGCGACCCATCGCGCCGACGAGGAAAGCCGGCCGCACGCGCGCCCGCGCCGAGGCGAGTGCCGAGCCGTCAGGCGGTTGCCAGTTCGCGCGCCGTGCCGTCGGCCGCCCACTCGGTGACGGCATCGTGCTCGTTGTCGATCAGCAGGAACAGGTCGAAGTAGCGGATGGTGGGCGTCGAGCCGGTCCGCTTCTCGATTGCAGCCCGCCACTGGGCATCATGGGCCTTTTGCGCGGCCTCCATCGAGGGCCAGATGTAGATGCCGGCGCCCACTCCCTCGTCATCCCGCAAGCCCATCACGAAGTGCTTGCGGACGAGATCCTTGTTGGCGGTCCATTTCGCAACCGTGGTTTTGGCGTCGGCCAGGATGCGCTCGCGCTCCCAGCCCGCCGGCTGTCTGAATTCCACCAGTTCGACAATCATGGCACTCCCCTGCAGTCGTTGCGGATCGACAGGCTCGGCAATCGCCGAGGCAAATGCAAGTGCGAATCAGCGCGGCCGGTGCGCCGTCATCATGTAGTTCACGTCGGTATCCTCCGACAACTGCCAGCGGTCGGCAAACAGGTTGTAGGTGACGCCGATCTCGTCGATCACCCGCAGGCCGGCGCGTTCGAGCGCGATTTCGAGCTCGTTGGGCGTGATGAACTTGTCCCAGCGGTGGGTGCCGCGCGGCAGCCAGCCGAGCACGTATTCCGCCCCCACGATCGCCAGCGCGAAGCTTTTCAGCGTGCGATTGAGGGTGGCCACGATCATCAGCCCGCCCGGCTTGACCATCTCGGCGCAGCGCTCGACGAACAGGTCCACGTCGGCGACGTGCTCGACCACCTCCATGGCCAGCACGATGTCGAAGCGCTCGCCGGCGTCGGCCAGCGCCTCGGCCGTGGTCGTGCGGTAGTCGACCGCGACCTCGTCTTGCTCGGCGTGCAGCCTGGCGGCGGCGATGTTGGCGGCGGA
>DATBWJ010000346.1:0-9313 GCA_036514935.1 Xanthobacteraceae bacterium | reverse complement strand
GGTCACGTCCCCGGCGCGGCCCAAATCCTCGGCGAGCGCTCGCGACACGGCCTCCTCGATCGCCAGCGGCGAGACGAAGGCGTCGGGGCAGAGGAACGGGCTGGCCATGGCGGATGCGGCTGTTGTGTTTGCCTTGGATGTCATCGCGAGGAGGCCGAGGGCCGACGAAGCGATCCCAAACCCCAAGTGCTTCCTGCGCGAGATTGCTTCGCTTCGCTCGCAATGACAACGACCATAGAAGTGCAGCGCTTCAGCCTGAGGCAATTTCGCATTGGCGCGCGGCGATCGCCGGTGGCTCGTTGATGAGCGCCCCGGCATCGGCGATCGCCCGTGCGTCGGCAAGGGTCAGCATGGTCCGCCGCGCCTGCGCCGGATCGGCGGCGGGGTAGTCGCGCCGGAAATGCGCGCCGCGGCTTTCGCGCCGGCTGAAGGCGGCCGCCGCGATCAGCAGCGCCACTGTCGCCATATTGCAGAAGGCGGGCGAATGCGCCTCGCGTTCCATGCGCGCGATCTCGCCGAGCGCGCGCGCCAGTCCGCCCCCGTTGCGCAGCACGCCGACCTCGGCGGACATCAGCGCGCGCAGGGCGCGCTCGCGCGCCGGCGCCTCCGGCGGAGCAAGCACCACCTCCACGCTCGGTGCGCCGGGGATGGGAAGATCGAGGCCGTCGATGTCCTCCGCCACGCGCGCAGCAAAGACGACCGCCTCGAGCAGCGAGTTGGACGCAAGTCGGTTGGCGCCGTGCACGCCGGTCGAGGCGACCTCGCCGGCCGCCCACATGCCAGCGAGCGAGGTGCGTCCGCGCGCGTCCACCGCCACGCCGCCCATGTGGTAGTGCTCCGCCGGCGCAACCGGGATGAGGTCGCGCGCGGGATCGATGCCGGCGGCCATGCAACTGGCGTGAACGGACGGAAAGCGCTCCGCGAAGGCCGGGCCGATGGCCGTGCGTGCGTCAAGAAATGCGCCGCGGCCGGCGGCGATCTCCGCGAACACCGCGCGCGCCACCACATCGCGCGGAGCGAGCTCGGCGTCTGGATGCACGCGCAACATGAAGCGCTCGCCCCGACTGTTGAGGAGGACGGCGCCTTCCCCGCGCAACGCCTCGGTGGCGAGCGGAGCGGGATCGCTGCCGGTGGCGATGGCGGTCGGGTGAAACTGGACGAACTCGGGGTCGCCAATGAGTGCGCCGGCGCGCGCGGCCATGGCGAGCCCGGTGCCGCGCGCCTGCGGCGGATTGGTGGTGACGGCGTAGAGTGCCCCGATGCCGCCGGTCGCCAGCACGATAGCGCGCGCCGGCAACGTCAGCAGCTCGACCCCGCTGGTCGCGCGCGCGCGCAGTCCGCTGACGCGGCCGTCGCGGGTGAGCAGATCCTCGGCGACATAGCCGCTGAGCACGCGGATCGAAGCCGCGTTCGCGACCGCCGCCGCGAGCGCGTCCATGATGGCGCGGCCGGCCTGATCGCCCTTCACGCGCACGATGCGCCGGGCGGAATGGGCGGCCTCGCGCGACACCGCGAGATGTCCGGCGAGATCGCGGTCAAACGGAACGCCGTAGCGGAGAAGGTCGTGCACGCGCGCAGCCGCTTCGCGCGCCATGGCCAACGCGCGCTCCGCTTCCACGATGCCGGCGCCGGCGGCGATCGTGTCGCGCGCGTGCGCGTCGGGCGTGTCGCCGTCAGCCACGGCTGCGGCGATCCCCCCTTGCGCCCAGGCGCTCGACGAGCCGCTGCCGATCGGCGCGGCGGTCAACAACGTGACCGGCCGCGGCGCGAGCTTCAGCGCACAGAACAGACCGGCGAGCCCGCCGCCGACGATGACGACATCGTGGTCCATCGATGATTCAGCCCTCCGTTGATCTGGGAGTCGTCGCGACCGCGCGTCCTGGTCGCGGCCGGCCGCGGTCAGCTCGTGAGATGGATCATCCGCTCGACCGCCCGGCGCGCCTTCTCGGCGATCAGCGGATCGACGATGACCTCGTCCTGCATATTGACGAGGCTGTCGAGGATTTTCGGCAGCGTGATGCGTTTCATGTGCGGGCACAAGTTGCACGGCTGCACGAACTCGACCTCGGGCAGCTCCACCCGCACGTTGTCGGCCATCGAGCACTCGGTGACCATGACGACGCGACGCGGCCGGCGCCTGCGCACGAAGTCGATCATGTGCGAGGTCGAGCCGGTGAAGTCGGCCTCGGCCAAGACATCCGGCGGGCACTCTGGGTGCGCGATGATCTGGATGTGGGGGTCGTCCTCGCGGTAGCGCCTGAGCTCGTCGGCGGTGAAGCGCTCGTGCACCTCGCAATGGCCCTTCCACGCGATGATCCTGACATTCGTCTGCGAGGCGACGTAGCTGGCAAGGTACTCGTCGGGCAGAAAGATCACCTTCTCGGCGCCGAGGCTTTCGACCACCTGCACCGCATTCGAGGACGTGCAGCAGATGTCGCTCTCGGCTTTCACCTCGGCCGAGGTGTTGACGTAGGTGACGACCGGCACGCCCGGGAAGCGCTCGCGCAGGAGCCGCACGTCCTCGCCGGTGATCGATTCGGCGAGCGAGCAGCCAGCGCGGCGGTCCGGAATGAGCACCACCTTGTCCGGATTGAGGATTTTTGCCGTTTCGGCCATGAAGTGGACGCCGCATTGCACGATGACATCGGCCTTCACCTTGCTCGCCTCGCGCGCGAGCTGCAGGCTGTCGCCGACAAAGTCGGCGACGCAATTGTAGATTTCGGGCGTCTGGTAGTTGTGCGCCAGCACGACCGCGCGGCGCTCCTTCTTGAGCGCGTGGATCGCCTTGACGTAGGGGGCGAAGAACGGCCACTCGATCGAAGGCACCACGTGCTTGATGCGCTCGTAGAAATGCGCCGTCTCGCGCGCGACATCCTCGTTCCAGTCCAGGGAGGGCGCGGGCAGCGCCGGATGTGTGCGCGCCGACGCGGGCTGCGCGCGAGCGACATCGCGGGTCGATGCGCGGCCGGGATCGGGCCCGATCGTCTCGATGAGCGGCATCATCACCTCCTCGTCCGAGGCCAGATATACTCAATGTGAGCATATCCGGGGACCAAAATAACCGGCGGCGTGCCGGTCGTTCCTCTCCGTTATCCTCATTTCGAGCAAATCTTATATAACACGCTTTTCGTTCCCCTGCTAGACGGGACGTGACGGTTTGGCATGCGGCAGGCGCATCCATGTTCACCGGCACGTGCGTTTGGGATTCGGCCCGAGGGGCTTTAGAAGGGGTCCTTTCCCGGTTGGGCAGAATTCGGGGCCTGAATGACCGCTACGACAATCCCATCGCAGACGCGCAGGCTCCGCGCCTGGCAAACGCCGACCGTCATCATCGTCTGCGGCTGCCTGATCGCCATTTTGAGCTTTGGGCCGAGGTCGGCGCTGGGGCAGTTCGTGCTGCCGCTGTCGGTTGACAATGGCTGGGGTCGCGACGTCATTTCCTTCGGCTTGGCGATCCAGAACCTGATTTGGGGCGCCGCGCAACCCTTCGCCGGCGGGCTCGCCGACAAGTTCGGCTCCATCAGGGTCATCAGCACCGGGGCGGTCCTCTACGGGCTCGGGCTCGCCCTGATGGCCTATTCGGACTCGCCGGCCATGCTGAACCTGTCGGCCGGCGTGCTGATCGGGTTCGGCTTGGCAGGATGCTCGTTTAACCTGGTCATCGGCGCCCTCGGCAAGCTTGTTCCGGACAACATGCGCATGCTGGCCTTTGGCGCCGGCACTGCGGCAGGCTCATTCGGCCAGTTTCTATTTTCGCCTCTGGCGCGCTTCTTGATCGACGGCTTTGGCTGGCAGGCGGCGCTCGTGAGCTTTGGTGCGATCCTGCTTCTGATTCTTCCGCTGTCGTTGGCGCTGGCAACTCCGCCCCACGACACGGGGACGGCGGCGGTGCGCCAGCAGTCGGCCCGGCAGGCGCTCAAGGAGGCATTCGGGCATCGCAGCTACGTTCTGCTGGTGCTGGGCTTCTTCACCTGCGGATTCCAGCTCGCGTTCATCACCATCCATCTGCCGGCCTATCTCTTGGATCGCGGGCTGTCGGCCGATATCGGCGCGTTTACCATCGGGGTGATCGGGCTGTTCAACATTTTCGGCTCCCTTCTGGCCGGCTGGTTCTCGATGCGGGTACCGAAGCGATTCGTTCTTTCGGTCATCTATTTCTCGCGCGCGCTGGCCGTCATTGCCTTCATCGCGCTGCCGCCCAGCCCGGCATCCGCCATCATGTTCGGCGCGGTCATGGGATTGCTGTGGTTGTCGACGGTGCCGCCGACCCACGGGTTGGTGGTCGTGATGTTCGGGACGCGCTGGCTCGCCATGCTGGCGGGCGCGGCCTTTTTCAGCCATCAGGTGGGCGGCTTCTTAGGCGTATGGCTCGGGGGAATTCTCTTCGAGCGCACCGGTTCCTATGACGTCGTCTGGTGGCTCTCGGTGCTGTTCGGCGTCCTTTCGGCACTGATCAACCTGCCGATCGTCGAGAAACCGGTGCTGCGTCCGGCCGCCCAGCCGGCGTGACCGCGCCTCGGCGGCCGCTTCCTGGCCAGCCAATCCGAGCGGGACACGTGGGCGTAACCGCAATTATTCGGGAGAATACTCCGCGGACATCGAGGGACGGGCAGGCATCATGACAACCTTCAAGGCGATCGTCGTGCGAAAGACAGACGGCGGACAGGCCGTCGACCTCACCGACTTCGACGAAGCGGACCTGATGGAGGGCGATGTCACCATTCGCCTGGAATGGTCGACCGTGAACTACAAGGACGGGCTGGTCATCACCGGCCGGGCCGCGGTGGTGCGGCGCTTTCCCATGATCGCCGGCGTGGACGGGGCGGGGACAGTGGAGGCCTCCTCGCATCCTGACTGGAGGCCCGGAGACAAGGTCATCCTGACGGGCTTTGGTTGCGGCGAGACCCATCTGGGCACGTATGCGGCCAAGGCGCGCGTGAAGGGCGATTGGCTGGTCCCGCTGCCGCCGGCGCTGAGTGGGCGCGAGGCGATGGCGATCGGCACGGCGGGATTGACCGCGATGCTGGCGGTGATGGCGCTCGAGCGTCACGGGATTATCCCGGCGAGCGGTCCGGTGATTGTCACCGGCGCAGCCGGCGGGGTGGGCTCGGTCGCCGTCGCGGTCCTCTCAAAACTCGGATTTCACGTCATCGCCTCCACCGGGCGCCTGCAGGAAGGGGATTATCTCAGGCATCTCGGCGCCGCCGAGGTGATTGCGCGCGAGGAGCTCACCGGCGCGGTTCGCCCGCTCGGCAAGGAGCGCTGGGCGGCCGGCGTCGACACGGTGGGCTCGATTCCGCTCGCCAATGTCCTGTCGATGACCAAGTACGGGGGCGCGGTGGCGGCCTGCGGGCTGGCGGCCGGTATGGACCTGCCTGGGTCCGTGGCGCCGTTTATTTTGCGCGGGGTGTCGCTTCTCGGCATCGACTCGGTGATGTGCCCGCAGCCGGCGCGCCGCGCCGCCTGGGCGCGCCTTGCGCGCGACCTCGATCGCGCAAAACTCCATGAAATGACCAGCGAAATCGGCTTGCCCGAGGTCATTGCCAGCGCGCCGCAGATCCTCCAAGGCCGTGTCCGCGGCCGCATCGTCGTCAAAATTGCGTGAACTGCGGCGGTTGCGGGGAGCCAGACGGCATGGCCGATCGGTGCCAATATGGTAAGGTTTTGATTAAGGAAATCCGGCAATAATCAGGGCAGGCGTGGGGGTAATCATGCAGTTGCGTCGTGCCGTTGCCGTCGCCGTGAGTGTGTTCGCGATCCCGGCGCAGGCCGGCGAACTCGCGCCGGAGGCGGCGAGGCAGTTCGTGGCTGGCAAGCTGTTCTCCTACACCTGCTTCGAGGGCACCAGCGGGGCCGGGCGCATCAATGCCGATGGCTCAGTCGCCGGGACCATCCGCATCGGGGGAACCGGCCCGGTGCGGTTCGTGACCTTGCCGCCGGGAACCGTGAAGGTGAGCCCGACGTCGATCTGCGCCTCGGTGCACGGCGCGCCGATCAAGCCCTGCTTTCGCGTTGTGCAGACCGACGCTCACCGTTTCCGCGGCTCGGTCGCGGGCTTGACCTTTGCCTATTGCGACTTTGTCCGCCGCGGCCCACGTGTTCACGTGGCGAGTTCCGAAAACCCCGTCCTCGCGCTGCGGCCGGCGATCGCCACAACGCGCGCGGGCGAATGAGCGCCGCGACCGAACTTTTTGTTTGAGCATGATCTTGTCCGAAAACCGGTTCCCACTTTTCGGGATCATGCTCTCGGCTCACCGCGCGCTAAGCCGGAGCCCCGGCGCCGGGCGCTCCTGAACGACCTCCCGCCGGAAACGGAACAGCGCCGCCGGCCGACCGCCGGTGGCCGTCGACATCTCTCCGGTCGGCTCGACCAAGGCCGCGTTTTCCACCAGGCGGCGGAAATTCTGCTTGTGCAGATGACGGCCCGAAATCGCCTCAACGGTGCGCTGCAGCTCCGTCAGCGTGAACTCCGGAGCCATCAGCTCGAAGATGACCGGGCGATATTTCAGCTTGGCGCGCAGCCGCGCGATCGCGGTGGCGAGGATGCGACGGTGATCAAATCGCATCGACTCGCCAAGGCAAGGCATGTTCGCGCGCGCCAGCGCGGCCTCGCGAGCGTCGCGGTGCGCCTCGTCAACGAGGCCGGCCTCATAAAGCACCTCGTAGCGGTCGAGCACCTTCTCCTCGTCCCAGGGGCTGCCGCCGACCCCGAAGCATCGCTGCAGGCGCTCCCGCCGCCCCACGGCTTGCGCGGGCTCGCCGCGCAGAGGTTGGGACGCCCATTCGGCGAGCAGCGGCTGGATCGTTTCATCAAGGATCGCCGGACGCGCCGCGCGCCAGTCTTCCCACGGAAAGAAGCGGTACCAGGGCTCGAAACCAGCGCCGGCCGCACGCAACGCCGCCGCGTTTTCCGGCATGTGCGTGAGCGCGAGATAGCCGATCGATACAACATGAGGGCCGACATCGCCGGCACGCGCGTGACGGCCGCGGTCGCCGAAGGTGTAGAGCTGCTCGACATAGCCGACCGACAGCGCCGTCTGAGCCTTGACCCATGCGCGCAGGCCGATTTCGAATGTGTGATGTTGGAGCGGGTCGAACGGGCCCGACGGCAACCCGGCGCGCGGCTCGCCGCTGCCGTCGCCCGCCACCAGGATCTGGGGCTCGTCACCCTCCATCGACACAATCGCGGCGGTCAGCCCGATTTCAATGCCAGCGCGTGGGCTCACCGCGCTCATTCAAGTTCGAGCCGGAAAGGCGCGGCTTCAAGTGCCGGCATGCCGCGGCCGATCGCTTCGATCGCCGCGACCATGCGGCCTTCGCGACCGAGAACATCGTCGGCGAGACTCACGAGGCGTGAATTGGGAAATGCCGTGCGCGACGCCCGGCGCAGGGCCTGCGCGACGGCGCGCTCGTCGCGGCGCGGGTTGAGCGCGCAAACGGCCGTGAATGCCGCCGCCGTCGAGCGGCTGATGCCGGCATAGCAGTGGATGACGAGGGGGCTCGTCCGGTTCCAACTCTGCACGAAGTCAACGAGGCGCTCGACGTGGTCGGCGTCGGGTGCGAGGTAGCCGTCCATCGGCTCGCAGATGTCGTGCATGTGCAGGCGCAAGTAGCCGCCGGGCTGGACGGCCGGCGGCAATGGCACGTGGTCCTCCATGCCAAGGAGCGTGACGACGTGGCGCGCGCCCGTCGCCTCGACCGTCGCATGCAGGCGCGACAGCGAGCAAACGTGAATCATCAAAACCTCGTTGGTGCAACATATAGTCGGGGCGCGGCGTTGATGCGAGGGCAGCCCTCGTGTGCGCTTGCGTAAGGTGTCAAGACGTAGACCCTCGTTGGTCATCGCCCGCGAAAGCGGGCGATCCAGTAGCCGCAGAACGCAGTTTGCAACACTGCGCCGCACCAAATCGAACTCTTGTGGCTACTGGATGCCCCGCTTGCGCGGGGCATGACAAACGAAAGATGGTCATTGTCAGCCTAAGTTAACGGCTATGAGCGCGCCCGTTCAGCCCTCGGCGTGGCGCCGGAAGCGGTCAAGGTAACGCGTCTCTGCCGTTCGCGCCGACCATGGCGCAAGAAAATCCCGCTCAACCGCCGGCGGCACGGCCGGGCGCGGCCCGAACAACTGCAGGGCTTCCGCGGTCGCGAAGCCGGCGAGCCTGGTGGCCTCCAGAAAGGCGGCGCCGGCGTCGGCGGCCTTGATGATGCGGCGCACCTCGGCCGGCAGCTCCGCCGGCAACCCGAAGCGCAGGTGGATCGCCGTGAGCAGCCGTTTTTCGACTGCCTTGTAGGCGTCGCCGATCACGGCCTTGAAGGGCGAGATCAGGTCGCCGATCACGTATTCCGGGGCGTCGTGCAGCAGCAGCGCCAGTTCGAGCCGCCGGTCGAGATGTCCGACCTGCCGCCGCGCGATCTCGCTGACCAGCAGCGTGTGCTGCGCCACCGAGAATATGTGCGGGCCGACGGTCTGGCCGTTCCAACGCGCGACCCGGGCAAGGCCATGGGCAATGTCCTCGATCTCGATGTCGAGCGGGGAGGGATCAAGCAGGTCGAGGCGCCGGCCGGACAGCATCCGCTGCCAGGCGCGCGGCGGGCGCGAACGCGTCTTTGGCGCGGCGGGGCTGCGCCGCACGCTCAGCTCCGGCCGCCGGCTTCGGGATGACGATGGCAGGTCACCAGGTGATCGTTGACCATGCCCACCGCCTGCATGAACGCATAGACGATGGTCGGGCCGCAAAACTTGAAGCCGCGCGATGAAAGCTCCTTGGAGATCGCACGCGAGAGCGGCGTCTCGGCCGGCACTTGCGATACGTTGCGAAAGCGATTGATCTTCGGCCGGCCGTCGACGTAGCCCCACAGCAGGTTCGAGAAGCCCGAACCATTCTCCATGACGTCGAGGTAGGCGCGCGCCGAGGCAATCGCACCGTCGATCTTGGTGCGGTTGCGCACGATGCCGGCGTCGTTCATCAGGGCGTTGATCTTGCGCTTGCCGTAGCGCGCGATGACCTCGGGTTGGAAGCCGTCGAAGGCGCGCCGAAACTGCTCGCGCTTGCGCAACACGATGATCCACGACAGGCCCGCCTGGAAGCCGTCAAGGACGAGCTTCTCGTAGAGCGCCCGGTCGTCATATTCCGGCACGCCCCATTCCTGGTCATGGTAGGCGATGTAAAGCGGGTCCTGCTTCGGCCAAGGGCAGCGCGGCAGGCCGTCGGCAGACGCGATCGGGGCGGTCATTCGGCGGCCTTGGCATCGCCCGGGAAAGGAAATCGGGCCCACGCCGGCTTCTCGAGACGCAAGGGCACGCCGCCGGCAA
>DATBWJ010000345.1:0-5257 GCA_036514935.1 Xanthobacteraceae bacterium | reverse complement strand
GGCCGGTGCCGGTCGAGGCGGTGGTCGAGGAGGTGCGCGAGACGCTCGGCCTTGCGCCCGACTCGCGCATCGGCTGGATCGCCGCGATCGAACGCGGACTGGTGGTCGACGCCGACCACGACCAGCTCCTGCGCGCCCTGCTCAACCTCGCGCGCAACGCCATGCAGGCGCTCGAGAGCCGCGCGCCCAACGAGGCCGCGCGCGACCAGATCCGCGTGACCGGCCGCCGCCAGGGCGCGGTGGTGGTGATCGAGGTCTCCGACACCGGCCCGGGCATGTCGCAGAAGGCGCGCGCGCACCTGTTCGAGGCGTTCCAGTCCTCCACCCGCATCGGCGGGAGCGGGCTCGGCCTCGCCATTGCCGCCGAACTGGTGCGCGCCCACGGCGGCGACATCCACCTCGTGGAAGGCACCATCGGCGCGACCTTCCGCATCGCGATCCCGGATGCGGCGGTCGACATGCAGACCTGGCGCAAGGAAGCGCGCGCGTGAGCGGGTTGGCGTGATGCGCCGGCGCGCCGCGCGCGGGCGGCGACCAGGCGCCGGACGCGCGATTGCCCTTCATCCGCGCGGGGCGGTATCATCGGGCGATCTTGGCGGAGGGAAACATCTCATGCGCATGCTCAGGTTCGCTGCCTCGGCGCTCGCCCTCGTCCTCGCCAGCGCGTCGTGGGCGCAAGGTCCAGCCGAGTGGGACAAGGTCGTGGCCGCGGCCAAGGCGGAGGGCAAGGTCGTGTTCTACTCGGGCCTCGTCGGCAGCGCGAGCACGGCGGCGATCGCGCGCGCCTTCGAGCGCAGCACCGGCATCGCCACCGAGTTCCTCGACCTGCGCATCAGCGAGATCCGCGAGCGCATGCGCGCCGAGCAAATCGCCGGCCGCGTCATCGGCGATGTGCTGACGACCTCGTTCAACGTGACGACGTCGATCGAGCGCAACGAAGGCCATATCCAGCCGCTCAAACCGTTCCCCAACCGGGCGCGCGTGCGCGCCAGCGTCAGCATCGACAACCCGACCGGCACGCAGGTGCCGGTCTACATGCTCAAGTACGGCATCCTGATCAACACGCGGCTGGTTGCGCCGGCTGACGAGCCCAAGAGCTGGGCCGACCTCGTCGATCCCAAATGGGCCGGCAAGATTTTGGCGGACGACCCGCGCGCGCTCGGCGGCGGCTTTAATGCTTTCGTCGCCCAGCACGACAAGCTCGGCGTCGATTTCCTGCACAAGCTCGCCGCCCAGAAGCTCGTGTTCACGCGCGACCTGCGCGAGGCCGAGCGGCGCGTCGCGCGCGGCGAATACCCGATCTGGACGCCGTTCCTGTTCAACGACTATGCCTCGCTCAAGGGCCTGCCGATCAAGGCGATCGTGCCGAGCGAAGGGGTGCCCTACGTCCAGTTCGTCGGCTCGATGATCAAGAACGCGCCGCATCCGAACGCCGCGCTGCTGTTTCTCAACTTCCTGCTCTCCGAGGAGGCGCAGGTGATCCTGGCGCAGGAAGGGCTGGGGCCGGCGATCGAGGGCATCGACGCCAAAATCCCCGCGGACCTGCGGGTGCTGGTGACGGCCAAGGAGATGGGCACGAGCGATTGGCGGCGCGAGAAGGAGCTGCTGCAGCTCGCCAAGGACATCTTCAAGTAGCCGCACGTCGCGGCGCGGCTTTCTACCTCTGCCTCCGCGAGATCGGCGATGCAGCGGCCGAGGGAGCCACGTGATACCAATCTGCGCAAATTCTGATACGTCGTTCCGGGGCGCGGGCGTAAGCCCGCGAACCCAGAATCCATAATCACTGTCCGGGGTTATGGATTCCGGCTCTCGCCGCTCGCGCGGCTCGGCCGGAACGACGAGTTGACAGAGTTAGTATGGATCGCGAGGAACCGCCATGGACCGCCGTCACTCGAACCCCGCCTTCAGCACGCGCAAGCTGAAGCTCGGGACCTTTCAGACCAATCTCGACAGCGGCTGCGTGATGTCGGACCTCGACGGCCGGCTCAAGATCACCTGGCCCAACACGGTGGCGCTGGCCAAGCTCGCCGAGGAGATGGAGTTCGAGGCGCTGGTGCCGGTGGCGCGCTGGGCCGGCTTCGGGGGGGCCACCAACCCGCAAGGACCGGGTTTTGAGACCTATACCTGGGCGGCCGGCATCGGCGCCTTGACCACGACGCCGGGCGTGGTGTCGACCTCGCACGTCTCGCTCAACCACCCGATCATCGCCGCCAAGCAGTGCACGGCGATCGACCACATTTCCAACGGCCGCTTCACGCTCAACATCGTGTGCGGGTGGAACGGCCCCGAAATGGACATGTTCAACATCCCCCTGCAGGGGCACGCCGAGCGCTACGAGTGCGCCGAGGAGTGGCTTGCCATCGTCAAGCGGCTGTGGACCGAGGACGAGACGTTCAACTACGCCGGCAAGTTCTACAAGGTCAGCAAGGGCTACCTGCAACCCAAGCCGCTGCAGAAGCCCCATCCGGCGATCATGAACGCCGGCTCCTCCGAGCGCGGCCGCCATTTTGCGTGCAAGCATGCCGACCTCGTCTACACCGTGATCCGCGATCCCGATCCCGACGCCAACCGGGCGCACATCGCCCGCTATCACCAGCTCGCCAAGGATTATGGCCGCGAGGTCCGGGTGTGGACCCTCGCCAATATCGTGCAGGGCGAGACCGAGAAGGAAGCCAAGGAGTTCTACGACTACTACGTCCACCAAAAGGGCGACTGGGCGGCGGCGGAAAACGTCGTCGCCGCGATGGCCGCCGAGATCAACGCGCGCAACTACCCGCCCGAGCGGTTGAAGGCGATGGCCCAGACTTTCGTCGCCGGCTGGGGCGGCCATACGCTGGTCGGCAGCAAGGAGCAGATCGTCGATGGCCTCGCGCGCCTGTCGAGCTGGGGCCTCGACGGGCTGCTGCTCGCCTTCCCGCGCTACGATGAGGGCATGCGCGAGTTCCGCGACGTCACCTACCCGCTGCTCAGGCAGGCGGGCCTGCGCGATTTTGTCTAGGGACGGCACGGACGGCGGGGAGAGCCTCATGAAGCGCGTGTTGATCAAGTGCGGCTGGCTGGTGACGCTCGACGACGCCATCGGCGACTTCAAGGGGGGCGAGCTGTTGTATTCCGGCAACCGCATCGCAGCGGTTGGCCGGCGGCTCGACGCAACCGCCGACGAGGTCATCGACGCGAGCGACAAGATCGTGATGCCCGGCCTCGTCAACGCCCACATGCACACCTGGGAGACGGCGCTGCGCGGAATCGCGGCGGAATGGCTGTCGCCCAACTACATGGCCCACATCCACGGCAACCTCGCCACCCGCTACCGGCCCGAGGACAACTATCTCGGCAATCTCCTCGGCGCGCTCGGCCAGATCGATGGCGGCACCACCACGCTGGTCGACTGGTGCCACAACATCACCACGCTCGAACACGCCGAGCGCGCGATCGACGGCCTCGTGGACGGCGGCATCCGCGCGGTGTTCGCGCACGGCACCGCCAAGCCGCCGACCAAGCCGGGCGATAAGCCGTTCACCCACGTGCCGCACCCGCGCGAACGCATCGAGGCGCTGCGCAAGGGGCGGCTTGCCAGCGAGGACGGCCGCGTGACGCTCGCCATGGCGATCCTCGGGCCGGACTACTCGGTCTGGGAGGTGGTCGAGCACGACATCCGCCTGGCGCGCGAGTTCGGCCTGGTGGCGTCCTCCCACACCCGCCGCAAGGAGGAGTCGGTCACGCCCGACGGCTATGCGCGCATGCTCAAAACCGGCCTGCTCGGCCCCGACCACAACCTCGTCCACGGCACCAGCTACGATGATGCCGATCTCAGGGTCGTCGTCGACGGCGGCGCCTCGCTCACCTCGACGGTGCTGGTCGAACTGCATCACCACATCGGCGACACCATGGTGGCGCGCGTGCGCGCGGCCGGCGGCATGCCCTCGCTCGGCATCGACGTGGAGCCCTATTGCAGCGGACAGATGCTGCGCGAGATGCAGGCGGCGCTGTTGTTCGTGCGCGGCAAGGAGATCCGCACCAACGCGCTGCGCGGCAACCCGCCCTACAAGACCATGCCGGTGAAGTCGCGCGAGGCGCTGGTGTGGGCGACGATCGGCGGGGCGCGGGCGTTCCGGATGGAGGACCAGATCGGCACGCTGTCGCCCGGCAAGAAGGCCGACATCGTCATGCTGCGGGCCGGCGATGTGAACATGTTCCCGGTCTACGACCCGGTCTACGCGATCGTGGAGATCGCCGGCGCCGGCAACGTCGACACCGTCATCATCGACGGCGTCACCCGCAAGAAGGACGGCAGGCTCACCTTCCCCGCCGACGTGCTGGCCCGGCGGATGGACGAGCTTGCCGACTCGGGCGCGCGCATCATGCGCGAGGGCGGTTACCGGGTGGGATCGGCGCCGGCTTGAGCGGGGTGCGCCGGCCGCAACGGAATGCGCCGCCGGCCGGCGGTGTTAGCCTGAGGCGAGGGGCACGTCTGTTCGGCTGCGGCAGGTGACTCATGGTCGGCCCCGTCTCGCTGCTCGCTGTCGCAACCGCCGTTCCGCCCTACGTGCTCGACCAGCGCGAGGTCGCCGAGCGCGCGCGCGGTGTGTTCAAGCCGCTGTTCGCGCGCTTTCCCCAGCTTGCGGACGTGTTTGCCAATGCCGGCATCGACCGCCGCTACTCGGTGCGCCCGGCCGACTGGTTCGAGCGCCCGCTCGACTGGAGCGAGCGCACCAGCGCCTATCTCGACGGCGCCGAGAACCTGTTCCTCGCCGCCGCCCGCGCCGCGCTCGCGCGCGCCGGCGCCAGTGCGCGCGATGTCGACGTCGTCGTCACGGTGTCCTCGACCGGCATCGCCACGCCCTCGCTCGAAGCCCGCGTCGGCCGCCGGCTCGGCCTGCGCCCCGATGTGGTGCGCGTGCCGGTGTTCGGGCTCGGCTGCGCCGGCGGGGTGGCGGGGCTTGCGCTCGGCGCCCGCCTTGCGCGCGCGGAGCCCGGCAAGATCGTGCTCGTGGTCGTGGTCGAACTGTGCACCCTCGCCTTCCGGCGCGATCGCGCCGCCAAGGCCGACGTGATCGCCGCGGCGCTGTTCGGCGACGGGGCGGCCGCCGCGCTGGTCACCGCGCCGGCGGCCAACGGCGCCGCCCGCCTCGGCGCCGCCGGCGAGCACACCTGGCCGCATACCCTCGACATCATGGGCTGGACGGTGGACCCGATCGGCTTTGGCGTCGTGCTCTCGCGCGCGCTGCCGCGCTTCGTTGAAACACGGCTGGCGGGG
>DATBWJ010000344.1:0-3380 GCA_036514935.1 Xanthobacteraceae bacterium | reverse complement strand
GCGCACGCCGTTGCCCTGCCACGTCATGGCGTGCAGGCCGGCAGCGATGCTCTTGTGCATGAAATGATGGTAGGCTGGGTGGAACTCGACGATGTCCTGGCGGAATCCTCTGGCGTCGAAAGCCCTCAGCTTCGGCGGGTTCTCGTTGGCGAGCCGCGCCTCATCGAACATCGCGGCGGCGCCCCAGCTCTCGCCGAACTCGGACAGTTGCGCGGCCTCCTGACCCGCACCGTGCGCCGCCACCGCCTCGATCAACGGACGGTCGCAGGCATAGAGGTTGACGTCCACGTAAGGGGGCGACTGGTTGAGGACTTCATGGGTCTCGAAGGCCACGGTCATGACGATTCTCCCGACACACCGATGCTAGCATGGCTGCCGCCGTGCTCCCCGCGCGCCCGCCCACCGACCCTATCGGCTGTGGAGGGTGGAATTTTGCCTTGCCCGCCCCGACAAGTGCGCCTATAGGTGCCCCTTTAATGAGCATTGGCCCGAAACCTTCCTACGTCCTCAATCAGCGCCACCTGTTGGGGATGGAAGGGCTCTCGCGCGAGCAGATCGTGGGACTGCTCGACCTCGCCGATTATTTCGTCGCGCTCAACCGGCAGATCGACAAGAAGCAGACCACGCTGCGCGGGCGCACGCAGATCAACCTGTTCTTCGAAGCCTCGACGCGCACCCAGTCCTCGTTCGAGCTTGCGGGCAAGCGCTTGGGCGCGGACGTCATGAACATGTCGGTCGGCGCCTCCTCGATGCGCAAGGGCGAGACCTTGATCGACACCGCCATCACGCTCAACGCCATGCACCCCGACCTCCTGGTGGTGCGGCATTACGCCTCCGGCGCTGTCGACCTTCTGGCGCGCAAGGTGGACTGCTCGGTCATCAACGCGGGCGATGGCGCCCATGAGCACCCCACCCAGGCGTTGCTCGACGCGCTCACCATTCGCCGCAACAAGGGCCGCATCGAGCGCCTGATCGTCGCCATCTGCGGCGACATCCTGCATTCACGGGTGGCGCGCTCGAACATCATTCTTCTCAATGCGCTCGGCGCGCGCGTGCGAGTGATCGCGCCGTCCACGCTGTTGCCGCCCGGCATCGAGCGCTGCGGGGTCGAGGTCTACCGCGACATGCGCGAGGGGCTGCGCGACGCCGATATCGTCATGATGCTGCGCCTGCAGCGCGAGCGCATGAGCGGCTCGTTCGTGCCATCCTTGCAGGAGTACTTCCACTATTTCGGGCTCGATGAGAAGAAGCTCGGCTACGCCAAGCCCGACGCGCTGGTCATGCATCCTGGTCCGATGAACCGCGGCGTCGAGATCGATTCCGGCGTCGCCGACGGCGCGCATTCGCTGATCCGCGAGCAGGTCGAAATGGGCGTCGCTGTGCGCATGGCGGTGCTCGAGGCGCTGTCGATGTGCCTGCCGAACGAGTGAGGAGAGGCCCGCCAAGCCATGCTCTCCGAACGCCGTCCAATCTTGCTCACCAACGCGCGCATCGTTGATCCCGCGCGCGATCTCGATTTTCCCGGCGACCTTCTCATCGCTGACGGGGTGATCCGCGAGGCCAAGCGCGGCATCGGCGCGGCCGGGGTGCCGGAAGGAACGGAGGTCATCGATTGCGGCGACAAGATCGTCGCGCCCGGCCTGATCGACATGCGCGCCTTCGTGGGCGAGCCCGGCGCCGAGCACCGCGAGACGCTCGCCTCGGCGAGCCAGGCGGCCGCTGCCGGGGGGGTCACCACCATCGTCTGTCAGCCCAACACCCATCCGGTGATCGACGAGCCGGCGATGGTGGACTTCGTGCTGCGGCGCGCGCGCGACACGGCGATCGTCCATGTCTACCCGATGGCGGCGCTGACCAAGGGCCTCAAGGGCGAGGAAATGGCGGAGATCGGCCTGCTCAAGGCGGCGGGCGCGGTCGCTTTTACCGACGGCAACAAGAGCGTCACCAACGCGCAGGTCATGCGCCGCGCGCTGACCTACGCCCGCGATTTCGACGCGCTGGTCGTCCACCACACCGAAGATCCTGATCTCGTTGGCGAAGGCGTGATGAACGAAGGCGAGTTCGCCGCTCGCCTCGGCCTCATCGGCGTGCCGACGGCGGCCGAGACCATCATGCTCGAGCGCGACCTGCGGCTCGCCGCGCTCTCGGGCGCGCGCTACCATGCCGCATCGGTCACCTGCGCGGAATCGCTCGAAGTGCTCCGCCGGGCCAAGGACGCCGACCTGAATGTCACGGCCGCCTGCTCGATCAACCACCTCACGCTCAACGAAATCGACGTCGGCGCCTACCGCACCTTCTGCAAGACGAGCCCGCCGCTGCGGGCGGAGAATGACCGCGCTGCGCTGGCGCGCGCGCTTGCGTCCGGGCTCATCGACGTCGCGATGTCGGACCACGATCCGCAGGACGTCGAGACCAAGCGGCTGCCGTTCGCGGAGGCGGCACCGGGCGCCATTGGTCTTGAAACCATGCTCGTGGCCAGCCTGCGGCTCGTGCACAATGGCGAGATCGAGCTCCTGACGCTGCTCAAGGCGATGTCGACGCGGCCAGCCGAGCTGCTCGGCCTGCCGGGCGGCAGCCTGCGCCCCGGCAGCATCGCGGACGTGATCGTCATCGATCTTGACGTGCCGTGGGTGCTCGATCCTGGCCAGCTCAAGTCGAAGTGCAAGAACACGCCGTTCGACGAGGCCCGCCTGCAGGGCCGCGTGCTGCGCACGATCGTTGCCGGACGCACCGTCTATGAATACGTTTGAACGCGTTCACCGGCCGCTGTGAACGACCTTGGTGAGCGGCGCCTCATGCTTCATCCGATCAACTGGTCGCTCGCGTTGCCCTACTACGCCGCCGCGCTTGGCTTCGGCTATCTCCTTGGCTCGATCCCGTTTGGGCTCATCCTGACCCGGCTTGCCGGCACGCAGGACATCCGCACCATCGGATCGGGCAACATCGGCGCGACCAATGTGCTGCGGACCGGCCGCAAGGGACTGGCAGCGGCGACGCTCGTTGCCGACATGCTCAAGGGCACGGTGGCGGTGCTCGTTGCCGATCGCTTCGGCGGCCAGGACCTTGCGGTGCTCGCCGCGCTCGGCGCGTTCCTCGGCCACCTGTTCCCCGTCTGGCTCAAGTTCAAGGGCGGCAAGGGTGTCGCGACCTATATCGGGCTGCTGATCGCTCTCGTATGGCCCGGAGCTGTCGTGTTCTGCCTTGCATGGCTCGCGGTCGCCGCGCTCACCCGTTACTCCGCACTGGCAGCGCTGGTCGCGAGCGCCCTCACCCCGCTTTTTCTCTGGTACAACCGCGATCTGCAGGAGGCGCAGCTCTTCCTGTTGTTCACGGCGCTGATCTGGCTCATGCATCGCGCGAATATCGGGCGGCTCATCGGC
>DATBWJ010000343.1:0-2626 GCA_036514935.1 Xanthobacteraceae bacterium | reverse complement strand
CGCTGCGCCCGCCGAGGCGGTCGTCGCGTGCTGCGGATCATCTTTTCCGGCCTCACCAGCCGGTCGAATTCCGCCGCGCTCACCCAGCCGGTGCGCAGAGCCTCCTCGCGCAGGCTCGTGCCGCTCGCATGGGCGGCCTTGGCGATCTGCGCGGCCTTGTCATAGCCGATCCGGGGCGCAAGCGCTGTGACCAGCATGAGCGAGCGCTGCACCATCTCGGCGATCCGCTTCTCGTCGGCGCGGATGCCGATCACGCAATTGTCAGCGAACGAGCGCGCGGCGTCGGCGATCAGCCGGATCGATTGCAGCATGCAATGGGCGAGCACGGGCTTGTAGACGTTGAGCTCGAAGTGACCCTGGCTGCCGGCGATCGTGATCGCACAATGATTTCCGAACACCTGGCAGCACACCATGGTGAGCGCTTCGCATTGCGTGGGGTTGACCTTGCCGGGCATGATCGAGGAGCCGGGCTCGTTCTCCGGCAGGATCAGCTCGCCCAGGCCTGAGCGCGGGCCGGAGGCGAGGAAGCGGATGTCGTTGGCGATCTTGAACAGGCCGGCGGCAAGCGCGTTGAGCGCGCCGTGCACGAGCACGTAGCCGTCGTGCGATGCCAGCGCCGCGAACTTGTTGGGCGCGCTCACGAACGGCAGTGCGGTCAGCGCGGCCACGCGGCGGGCGAACAGGCGGCCGAATTGCGGCGGCGCGTTGAGCCCGGTGCCGACCGCGGTTCCGCCCTGGGCGAGCGGATAAAGCTGCTTGAGCGCTTCGCGCGTGCGGAGGAGGCCGGAGCTGACCTGCGCGGCGTAGCCGGAGAACTCCTGGCCGAGCGTGAGCGGGGTGGCGTCCTGCGTGTGGGTGCGGCCGATCTTGACGATCTTGGCGAAGGCCTTGGCCTTGGCCTCGAGCGCCTCGTGCAGGCGCGCGAGCGCGGGGTCGAGCGCCTCGACGATCTCGCGCGCCGCCGCGATATGCATGGCCGTCGGAAAGGCATCGTTCGACGACTGGCTCAAATTGACGTGATCGTTGGGGTGCACGGCCTTCGAGCCGAGTTCGCCGCCGAGCATTTGAATCGCGCGGTTGGCGATCACCTCGTTGACGTTCATGTTGGTCTGGGTGCCTGAACCGGTTTGCCAGACGACGAGCGGGAAATGGTCGTCGAGCCTGCCGTCGATCACCTCCTGGGCGGCGGCCACGATGGCGCGCCCGCGGCGCGCGTCGAGAAGCCCGAGCCTCATGTTGATCTCGGCCGCCGCGCGCTTGACGAGGCCGAGCGCGTGGATGAGCGGCGCCGGCATGCGCTCGCTGCCGATGCGGAAATAGCGCAGCGAGCGCTCGGTCTGGGCGCCCCAGTAGCGATCGGCCGCAACCTCGATCGGGCCGAATGTGTCGGTTTCGGTGCGCGTCGCCTTAACGCGCGAGCGCGGCTTGGCCATGACGGTGCCGCCCGCCCCTCACTTCTTGCGGAAGCGGTCGAGCTTGACCACCTCGCCGCCGCCCGGCGGCCGGTCGGGCTCCGGCGGCGCCGGCAGCGCGCCGGGCGCCGGGCGAGGCGCCTCCGCTGCGCTCGGCGCGCTCGGCCTGGACACCGTCGTGGCTTTGCGCGCGCTCTTGCCCGCTTTGTCCGCCTTGTCGGCGGCCTCGCTGATCTGCGCGAACTGCAGGCCGAACTTCACCGAGGGATCGAAGAAGCCCTTGACCGCCGCAAACGGCACCGACAGGCGCTCGGGCGCGCCGTTGAACGAGAGGCCGACCTCGAAACCGTCCTCGCCGACCACGAGATCCCAGTACTGGTGCTGCAGCACGATGGTCATTTCTTCGGGATATTGCGCGAGCAGGCGCGGCGACAGCCTGACCCCGGCCGCGCGCGGGTCGAACGAAATGAAGAAATGATGCTCGCCCGGCAGCCCCTTGGCGGCCACGTCCTTGAGCACCGTGCGCAGCACGCCGCGCATGGCGTCCTGGGTGAGCAGATCGTAGCGGATATGGTCGACGGCCATGGATACCGTCCTGATCCGATTCGCACCATGCTAGCGCGACGCTGGCGGGATGCCAGCCCGCCGCGACATAACGCCCCCATTCGGGGGCGGGCGGGCCGGTGACGCGAAAGTGGAGGCTTCTGTTGCCAGGTGCCTCCGAACCCCGCCTGGCGCTGCTAAGACGCCAGGACTTCAGGTCGGTATTTCAAACCGCGTTACGCGGCCTGAGCAACCGGAGCATAGTTGTCATTGGCAACTATGAGTGTGGCCCGATAACGGCGGAACCATGCCGAGCGAAAGCGCGCCCTTTACACCCTCGTCGATCCTATTTCGCCCCCATAGCAGGGATCAGTGATCAGTAGTCAGTAATCAGAATGGCACCGGCGTTGTCTGATTACTGACTACTGACCACTGTCCCCTGGAATTGGTGGAGGCGCCGGGTACTGCCCCCGGGTCCGAAAGGTTTATTGCGACGGCCATTTATCGCCATAGCCGGCACGCCGGCAGTTCTGAATATAGGCGGCGCGGCGGCCGGAAGAAAGCCCCATGGCGGGCTCACGTGAAATAATTCCTAGGATCGCAGGCCGGGTGGCGGCCGCTGGCGGGCGCGGCCGGCCGCGGGCAAGATCGCTGGTGGCGCCGTGGCGGCG